>NZ_JBSSLX010000006.1:0-67688 GCF_053890995.1 Micromonospora sp. I033
GACCCGGGTCGAGCTGAAGGACACCGGTGACACCGGCTCGGACGCGGTCAGCACCGTCTGGGTGGGCGAGACCGCCTACCGGGCCAAGGCGGTCATCCTCTCCACCGGCTCGGCCTGGCGGCCGCTGGGCGTGCCGGGCGAGCAGGAGTACCTGGGCCACGGCGTGTCGTCCTGCGCCACCTGTGACGGCTTCTTCTTCCGCAACCAGCACATCGTGGTCGTCGGCGGCGGCGACTCGGCGATGGAGGAGGCCAGCTTCCTCACCCGGTTCGCCGAGTCGGTGACGATCATCCACCGCCGCGACTCGTTCCGCGCCAGCAAGATCATGGCCGCCCGGGCCCTCGGCAACGAGAAGATCAAGGTCGAGTGGAACAGCGTCATCGAGGAGATCCTGGGCGAGGACGGCAAGGTCAGCGGGGTACGGGTGCGCAACGTGCACACCGGTGAGAGCAAGGTGCTCGACGTCACCGGCGTCTTCGTGGCGATCGGCCACGATCCGCGCAGTGAGCTCTTCCGCGACCAGGTGGAACTCGACGACGAGGGGTACGTGAAGGTGCAGGCGCCGACCACCCGGACCAGCATCCCGGGTGTGTTCGCCGCCGGTGACGTGGTCGACCACACCTACCGGCAGGCGATCACCGCGGCCGGCACGGGCTGTGCCGCCGCCCTGGACGCCGAGCGCTTCATCGCCACCCTGCAAGGCTGAAAGATTTTCACAAAAAGGTCCCGGAGGAGGGGTTCATAGTGGGAGCAACCAAGGCGGTCACGGACGCGAGCTTCGCGAGCGACGTGCTGAAGTCCGACAAGCCGGTTCTGGTCGACTTCTGGGCGGAGTGGTGCGGTCCGTGCCGCAAGGTCTCGCCGCTGCTGGAGGAGATCGCGGGCGAGATGGGTGACCAGGTCACCATCGTCAAGCTCAACATCGACGAGAACCCCGAGACGGCGCGCACCTACCGCGTGATGTCGGTGCCGACCCTGACCATCTTCAAGGACGGTGAGCCGGTGCAGTCCATCGCCGGCGCGAAGCCGAAGGGCGAGCTGGTCAAGCTCATCGAGTCGGCGCTCTGAGCCGACGCCCGACACCGCCGGAACCCCCGTCCACCCCACCCCGGGTGGCGGGGGTTCCGCCGTTTCGGACCTGCGGCGAACCCGGGCCGCTCGGTGACCGGTCACGGTACGCTCCGTAGGCGTGTCCCGGGCGGGGGAAGCACCTCCGTCGGAGTCTCCGGCCAGCCGGCGTCCGTGCAGAGGGGGGTCATCGTGCGTCCCATCCGACCCGGTGACCGGGGACCCGCGGTGGCCGAGATCCGCACCGTCCTCAAGGGCCTGGAGCTGCTCCCGAGCGGCGGGGGCGAGGAGTTCGACGCGGAGACCGAGCGCGCGGTCCGGGCGTTCCAGCAGTCCCGCGGCCTGAGCGTGGACGGGCGGGTGGGCGCGGAGACCTGGCGGGCGCTGGACGCGGCCCGCTGGCGGTTCGGCGCGCGCACCCTCTACCACGCGGTCCCTGAGCCGCTGATCGGCGAGGACGTCCGGTCGCTCCAGGAACGGCTCCTGGAGATGGGGTACGACGTGGGCCGCGCCGACGCCATCTACGGCATCCGCACCTCCCGCGCGGTCGCCCAGTTCCAGCGGGAGATGGGGCTGAAACCGGACGGGGCGTGCGGCCCGCACACCATCAACGCGCTGCGCCGCCTCGGCCGCAAGGTCGTCGGCGGGCGGCCGCAGTGGCTCCGCGAGTCCGACGCCATCCGTCAGGCCGGGCCGACCCTGGTCGGGCGGACCGTGGTGATCGACCCCGGGCACGGCGGCACCGACCCCGGCGTGGTCGTGCCCGACGGCCCGCTGCGCTGGACCGAGGCGGACATCGTGCACGACCTGGCCAGCCGGCTGGAGGGGCGGCTCGCCGCGGCCGGCGTACGGGTACAGCTCACCCGGGGCCCGTCCCCGCGGACCTGCCTGCCGGACGCGGACCGGGCCCAGCTCGCCAACTCCCTCGGCGCCGACGTCTTCATCTCGCTGCACACCGACGGGCACGCCAATCCGGCGGCCGACGGGGTGGCCACCTACCACTACGGCACCGACAACGGCGTCACCTCGGCCACCGGGGAGCGGCTGGCCGGGCTGGTGCAGCGGGAGATCGTGGCCCGCACCGGGCTGCGGGACTGCCGCACCCACGCCAAGGCGTGGGACCTGCTGCGGCTGACCCGGATGCCCGCCGTGCGGGTGGAGGTGGGCTACCTGACCTCGCCGGCCGACCGGGGCCGGCTCGTCGACCCCCGGTTCCGCGACCGGGTGGTCGAGGCGATCGTCGCGGCCGTGCAGCGGATGTACTACCCGATCGAGCGGGACGTGCCGACCGGCTCGATCGACGTGAGCGAGCTGCGGGCAGTGGTGGCCGCCGGCACGGTGGTCGACTGAGCTCCGCGGCCGTCAGCTGGTCGAGCGGGTGGCCGGAGCCGGCCGGACCGGGCGGAGCAGCGTCTCCGGGCTCATCGAGCCGAGCAGCTTCTCCAGCGCGTACTCGACGTCGGACTTCCAGCTCAGCGCGGTGCGCAGCTCCAGCCGGAGGCGGGGGTAGCGCGGGTGCGGGCGGACCGTCTTGAACCCGACGGAGAGGAAGAAGTCGGCCGGTGCCAGGCAGGCCCGGGTCGGATCGTCGCCGTCGTCGCCGAACTTGGCGTCGCCGAACGCCTCGATCGCCTTGATGCCGCGCTTCGTGAGATCCCGGGCCACACCCTGGACCAGCATCCGGCCCAGGCCGCCGCCGGCGAAGGCGGGCACCACGTGGGCGGTCATCAGCAGCGCGGCGTCCGCGGAGACCGGCGAGGTGGGAAACGCCATCGAGCGCGGGACGTAGGCCGGCGGGGCGTACATGACGAAACCGGCGGGCATCCCGTCGACGTAGGAGAGCTTGCCGCAGGAACCCCACTCGAGGAGCGTCTGGGAGACCCAGGCCTCCTTCTCCAGGCCCGGGTCGCCGGCGGCGCACGCGCGCTCGGCCGAGACCGGGTCCAGCTCCCAGTAGACGCACTGGCGGCAGGAGCGGGGCAGGTCCTCCAGCGTGTCCAGGGTCAGACTGACCAGACGTCGCGACATGAGCACCCCACCCATTTGGCTCGCCGGCGGAGACCACCGCGGTCTCCCGCCGCCTTCCTGCCCCCGACGAGCGATCGTACGCCCCTGCCCGACGCTACGGGAGTGGACGCGCGAACGCCCACCCGAGCCGGGGAGGGCCGGTCCGGGATGTGGACGTACCCACACGGCGGGCCCGATGCTGGCCGGCGCCGATTACGATCGACCAACCGGCGTCCCGCGCCGCCATGGTTGCCGGCATCGCGGGTACCACACCGGGCGGCAGCCCCGCCGACACCCGATCGAGGTGATGTCATGACCGGCACGACGCTCGACGACTACACCGACCGGTACGCCCGGCGGGTCCGGGGGATGACGGCCTCCGAGATCCGGGCACTCTTCGCGGTGGCCAGCCGGCCGGAGGTGGTCTCGCTCGCCGGTGGCGCGCCCTACATCGCGGCGCTGCCGCTCGACGCGGTCGGCGAGATGCTCGGCCGGCTCGGTGCCGAGCACGGCGCCACCACCCTCCAGTACGGCATCGGCCAGGGCACCCCGGAGCTGCGCGAGCGGATCTGCGAGGTGATGGCGCTGTCCGGGATCGACGCGTCGTGCGGCGCCTCGCCGGAGGACGTGGTGGTCACCGTCGGCGGCCAGCAGGCGCTCGACCTGGTGGCCCGGCTCTTCCTGGACCCGGGAGACGTGGTGCTCGCCGAGGGCCCGACCTACGTCGGCGCACTCGGGGTGTTCCAGGCCGCCCAGGCCCAGGTGGCACACGTGCCGATGGACTCCGAAGGGCTGATCCCCGAGGCGCTGGAGGTGGCCATCGCCGACCTGGCGCGGGCCGGCCGGCGGGTGAAGTTCCTCTACACCATCCCCACCTACCAGAACCCGACCGGCGTGACGCTGAGCGAGGAGCGGCGCGAGCGGGTGCTCGACATCTGCGAGCGCGCCGGCCTGCTCGTGGTGGAGGACGACCCGTACGGTCAGCTCGGCTTCGAGGGCGAGGCGCCCGCGCCGCTGCGCGCCCGGCGGCGCGACGGGGTCTTCTACCTGAGCACCTTCTCCAAGACCTTCGCGCCCGGCCTGCGGGTGGGTTGGATCCTCGCCCCGCACGCGGTCCGCGACAAGCTGGTCATCGCCAGCGAGGCGCAGATCCTCTGCCCCAGCGGTTACGCGCAGGCCGCCGTCTCGACGTACCTCGGCACCATGCCCTGGCGGCAGCAGCTCAAGGTCTACCGGGAGGTCTACCGCGAGCGCCGGGACGCCCTGCTCGACGCGCTCGCGGACCTGATGCCGGCGGGCACCAGCTGGACCACCCCCGGCGGCGGCCTCTTCGTCTGGGCGACCCTGCCGGACGGCCTCGACTCCAAGGCGATGATGCCGCGGGCGATCGCCGCCCGGGTCGCGTACGTGCCCGGCACCGGCTTCTACGCCGACGGGACCGGCAGCGGCAACATGCGGCTCAACTTCTCCTTCCCGCCGCCGGAGCGGATCCGCGAGGGCGTCCGCCGGCTCGCCGGAGTGATGGAGCAGGAGATCGCCATGCGCAAGGTCTTCGGCGCGGTCGGCGGCGCGGGTCCGCGGCGCCGGCAGGGCGGCTCGGACGCGCCCGGTCCCGACTTGGCATGATTCCCGCATGGCCGTCAGCCCTGCTCCCGACACTTCCGTGACCGGACCCGCCGCCACCGACGAACTGCACGTGCTGGTGCTCGCCGGCGGGCTCTCCTACGAGCGGGACGTCTCGCTCCGGTCCGGCCGGCGGGTGCTCGACGCGCTGCGCGCGGTCGGCGTGGAGGCCGAGCTGCGGGACGCCGACATCGCGCTGCTGCCCGCCCTGGCCGCCGACCCGCCGGACGCCGTGGTGATCGCCCTGCACGGCGCCACCGGCGAGGACGGCTCGCTGCGCGGCGTACTCGACCTCTGCGACGTGCCCTACGTCGGCTGCGACGCCCGCGCGTCCCGGCTCGCCTGGGACAAGCCCTCCGCGAAGGCGGTGCTGCGCGAGGCGGGCATCCCGACGCCCGACTGGGTGGCGCTGCCGCACGACCGCTTCTCCGAACTGGGCGCGGTGGCCGTCCTCGACCGGATCGCCGACCGGCTCGGCCTGCCGCTGATGGTCAAGCCGGCGCAGGGCGGCTCCGGACTGGGCGCCGCCGTGGTCCGGGACCCCGCGTCGCTGCCGGCCGCCATGGTCGGCTGTTTCGCGTACGACCAGACGGCCCTGGTGGAGCGCTACGTTCCCGGCATGGACGTGGCGGTCTCCGTGCTCGACCTGGGCGAGGGCCCGCAGGCCCTGCCGCCGGTCGAGATCGTGCCCCGCAACGGCGTCTACGACTACGCCGCCCGCTACACCGCGGGCCGCACCACCTGGCACGCGCCGGCCCGGCTCGATCCGGCGACGACCGAGCGGGTGGCCGAGGTGGCTCTCGCCGCGCACACCGCGCTCGGCCTGCGCGACCTCTCCCGGGTCGACCTGATCGTCGACGCCGAGGGGCAGCCGCACGTGCTGGAGGTCAACGTCTCCCCGGGGATGACCGAGACCTCGCTCCTGCCGCTGGCCGTCCAGGCGGCCGGGCTGGACTTCGGGCGGGCGCTCGGCACGCTCGTGAGCCGCGCCGCCGCCCGCCGCCCGTGACGTCAGGCTGAGCCGGCCGCCTGCTGCGGCTCCTCCGCTGTCCGCGTCACCGGGCCGGGCTCGTGCGGCTCCCCGGCCTTCGCCGGTCCGGCCGGTTTCCGCGACTCCTCGGCCTCCGCCGGGGTGGCCGGCTCGTGCGGCTCCTCGATCGAGGACCGCTCCGCCCCTTCGGTCTCCGGGATCTCGTCCGCGGCCTCGATCACCGACGCCGTCTCCTCCTCGGCCGCTTCGGCCGTCTCGCCCGTCGACGGGGCGTTGAGGCTCGACGGCGCCTGCCACTGGATCCGGGGCGGCTCGGCGAGGGGCCGGCCACCGAACTCGGCCAGCCACGCGGCCACCATGGCCAGGTTCTCCCGCCACTGCGCCTCGGAGATCGGGGGCAGGATCGAGTCCCACAGGGACAGGAATGTGCCGCGCAGCTGCAGCCGCCCGTACGGCCGGGCCAGGAACCACAGGTGCAGATGCGCCGAGCCGTCACCCCAGCGGTTGACGTGCACCCGGGCCACGCCGTCCAGCGAGCGGATGGCCCGCTCCAGACGTACCGTCATCACGCCCAACTCGGCGGCGAGCAGGTTCGGCAGATCGCCCAGGTCGAGGTGCGACCGGGACTCCAGGATCAGCACCATCGGAAGGCCCGTGGGTCGGTCCATCGCCCGAACCCGCCATCGCTCACCCACCCAGATGTACGCCTCGTCCGGCGCGTTGCACGCCGTGCACTCCCGGCTCCCCTCACCGCGGCGGGGTGGTTCGACCGGTACGGGCTCATCGAGCGGCTTGACGTGGAGCTCGCCCTCGAAGGGGAAGGAGGGCCACTGGGTGAAGTCCGGGACTGAGGGAGGGGTGTCCTGCACGACGCTGACCCTAACCGAGTTGGCGACGCCTGTCCCTACCTGATCGCCGGGCCGCTGAGCGTTCCTCATCGATCCACAACCGGTTGTCCACCGCGTTGTCCACAGGCCGCTGAGATCACCACCACGCCGCGTCATCCACTGCTCAGCAAGGGTTTCCGCGCGCTGTTTCACGTGAAACGGGGAGGGCCTGTGGAAAACGGCTGTGGATAACGGGGGCGGGTTGTCCACGGGTCGTGGAAGTGGCTCGGCCCTTCCGTCCTAACGATCGAGTCGGCGATCGGTACCGGGTCTCCGGCTCGTTTCAGAGGGGTGGCCTGTCAACGGACCGGCGGACGGCCGGGCTCGTGTTTCACGTGAAACGAGTGACCCCCAGTGGATCGGGGTTGGAGCGCCGAGGCGGGTCCGGCAGACATCTCTTTCGCCCGCGCCGAGGCGGCCCTGAACCCGGGGGGTCAGGCGGACGGCTCCTCCCCGCCAAGCCGGACTGGCTCCTACTCGCCCCTCCCGGTGCCCGCTGGAGAGCTTCCCGGCGACGTGCCTGCGGCGGACGGCGGCGACTCAGGAGTACGAGGCGTGGTTGGCTCGCCTGATCCGCACTCGTCATCAAGTTCTTAGCCGGCGCACGGTCCTCGCCGGTTCCGGCCCCGCCCTGTAGCTACGACGGCCCCGACCCCCAAATAGGCGTGGACCGCTACGAGCTTGATGACGTGGATGACTCACGCGAAGACACACGTCAGGCGCCGTGACCGGCGTCGAGGGGGGGCCGGGTCCGCACCGATGAGCGCGGCCGATATCAAAGAGGCGGATGGGCTCTGCCGGGAAGTGACCGTTGGTCTTGCCTTACCCGCCGCCGTTGATGGAGGCAGCGCGAGTCGGCTCGGTCGACGGATGGATCGCCGGCCCAGGGCTCGTGGGACGACGGGCTTCGTGGGATGCCGTTTCACGTGAAACAGCCAAGGCTGGGACGTGCGCAGGGCCCGGTCGCGCAGGTCGCGAACCGGAGGCACCTCCTCGGCCAACTCCGCCAAGTCGAGTCGAAGGCGGTCCTGGTTCATCGGGCGCTTCCTTGCGATGCGGGGCCTTCTCTGGCGGCGGCGACAATCGCCGCCGCTCGTCGACCCGGAGCCGGCAGGCCGGCGCGAGTGGGGAACCCGGCCTCGCCTGGCGATGCGAAGCCGAGCGAGGCACCTCAGCCCGGACCGCCTCGTTGCGGACGATTCCTCTGCCGCCCGGCCCTTGGGCAACGGCTCCGGCTGGGGAGCCCGATCCGAACGGGCAGACAGGCCGACTGAGATGTGCGGGTCACAAGGCCGATTGCACGCGACGCGCGGACCGCTCAGCGCCTCAGAGCCGGCCCGCAATCCGGGAGGGGGTCCCCAGGGCCGAACCAGGGACGGCAGACCGCTCCAGGTGGCTCACAGCCCTTGCGGGACCGTCTCGGGGCCGACATCCAGTTCTTGGAGCATCCATGCGATCCAGATGACCGCTGGCGAGGCAGGCGTGTACCGGCAAGGGGGGCACATCCGCATCGGGCTGCGTGGGTACGGCTGAGGCCTCAGGCGCTGGGCGCCCAACCGACGCCAGGGCACCTGGATTACCGGCCAAAGGCTGCCGGCCAAGACGCCGGCGGGCGCGGCGGCGACGGCCCCACAGGCAGGCGGGGCGGCGACGGCCCCACAGGCAGGCGGGGCGGCGACGGCCCGCAGGCGGGCGGCTGCCGGGCCGGAGAACGACAACCCGGAGAACGACGGCCCGCGGGACAAGGGCCAGCCAAGGCGAAGGCCCGGGGATGAAGCGAAGGCCTGGGGATGATTGCGAAACGGCAGGAGGGCGGATCGCAGGAGGGCGGATCGTGGACGGGGGATCCGGGAACGGGGGATCCGGGGACAACAGCACACCCACCCAGGCGGACCGCCTCGTGGCGAAGCGGGCGCACGGGCGGTGGGCTCGGAATGGAGGGCGACGGCGAGAGGTTGGAGCGCGCACCGAAGCCGATTGAGGGCTGGCTGCCCGCACAGAGGCGGACCCCTTGAGGGCGCTGGGCCCGGTACCGCATGGGGATTCAGACTGCGGCAACCTGGGTTGGAGCCGCCGGACCGAATCACCGGCGGGGACAGGTTGCCCAGCCGCCAGGCGGAACCACCGGCGGGAAAGAGTTCTCCGTCCGCCGCCCCCGCCCGCGGCTGCGGGACTCCCCGCCACGACCACGTCGCCGTTTCACGTGAAACACACGCTCCTCACTGTCGGACGCCACGGCCCAGTCGCGGAGTCGCGGAGCGCCTTCGATCAGCTTCGAGTAGTAGGCCGATCATCGGTAGACAGTCGGATCCCGGCTCGCCACCGGCAGCGCCGGCAGGGGACGACGGCAGCGACGCCATGTCGGCACCCAACACCGGCACCCACCGCCGATAGCGCAATCGGCACCGACAAGGACATCGGGCACCCGGGCACGGGCCACCGGCCACCGGCCACCGGCCACCGGTAAGGACGCCTACCCGGTCCGTGCGATGCGGACCAGACACTGAGTTGACACCCGCCACCGGAGCCGATCCGCCAGCATGTGCGCCGCCTTGGACAACGTCCGAGGGACCAGCCCTCCGGCAGGACGCCCACCCACTCCTGCCGGGAAACCAGAACCGACTCGACCAAGCCGAGACCCCTCGGCCGACCCACCTCGCAAACGACACGGCCGCGTCGTCCCGGCAGGGACCACGCGGCCGAAGATCGACAGGGGCGTACCTACTCCCCGGGCTGCTCCTCCTGGCCCACCCCGATGATCCCGACGATCCGCTCCAGGTCGTCGACCGTCGCGAACTCGATCGTGATCTTGCCCTTGCTCCGGCCGATGTCGACCTTCACCCGGGTGTCGAATCGGTCGGAGAGCCGGTCGGCGAGGTCCGTGAGCGCCGGTGCATGCGGCTTCGGCCGGCGCTTCGCGGCGGGGGTCTTCGCCGGGCCTTCGGCAAGCGCCAGGGCCACCAGCTCCTCGGTGGCGCGTACGGAGATGCCCTCAGCGACGATGCGCTTGGCAAGCTGCTCCTGCGCCTCGGCGTCGTCGAGGCTGAGCAGGGCGCGGGCGTGGCCGGCGGAGAGCACCCCGGCGGCGACCCGGCGCTGCACCTGGGCGGGCAGGTTCATCAGCCGGATGGTGTTGGAGATCTGCGGGCGGCTGCGGCCGATCCGGCGGGCCAGCTCCTCGTGCGTCGCGCCGAACTCCTCCAGCAGTTGCTGGTACGCGGCCGCCTCTTCCAGCGGGTTGAGGTTGGCCCGGTGGATGTTCTCCAGCAGCGCGTCCCGGAGCATCGCGTCGTCCTTGGTGTCCCGGACGATGGCGGGAATGCTGTCCCGGCCGACCGCCTGGGCCGCGCGCCAGCGCCGCTCGCCCATGACGAGTTCGTACTTCTCGCTGTCGAGCTGGCGGACGACGATCGGCTGGAGGAAGCCCACCTCCTGGATCGAGGTCTTCAGCTCCTCCAGCGCCTCCTCGTCGAAGACGTGCCGGGGCTGCTTCGGGTTCGGCACGATGCTGTCGACCGGGATCTCGGCGAAGCGCGCTCCCGGGACCGGGCTCAGTTGCGGCTCCGGTTCCGCGGCCGGGACGGCCGGGGCGCGCAGGTCGCCAACGCCGCCGGCCTCGGTCACGACCGCCGCCGCACCGCCCACGGGGGTGGTGGGCACGGCCGCCGCCGTACCGTTCTCGGGTTCGGCGGCCGCCGGGGCGCTGCCCGGCACGGGCCCGGTGGGGATGAGGGCACCGAGCCCCCGACCCAGACCGCCGCGAGGACGGTTCTTCATGCGACGCCTCCCAGCGACTTCTCCGCACTACGCATTCCGGCTCACCGGCTCCTTGACGCCTCGCTCGGCAATCTCCTGGGCGGCCTCGAAGTAGCTCGTGGCCCCCCGCGAACCGGGATCGTAGGTCATCACCGACTGGCCGTAGCTGGGCGCCTCGGAGACCCGTACGTTCCGGGGGATCACGGCCTCGAGCACCTTGTCTCCGAAGTGGTTCCGGACGTCCTGCTCCACCGCGTCGGCCAGCCGGGTACGCCGGTCGTACATGGTGAGCAGGATGGTGGAGACCTCGAGCTTCGGGTTGAGGTGCTGCCGGACCAGGTTGATGTTCTGGATCAGCTGGTTGAGGCCCTCCAGCGCGTAGTACTCGCACTGGATCGGGATGAGCACCTCCTGCGCGGCGACCAGCGCGTTGACGGTCAGCAGGCCGAGCGAGGGCGGGCAGTCGATGAAGACGTAGTCGAAGTGCCCCGGGTACGCGGCGATGGCCCGGGCCAGCCGGGACTCCCGGGCGACCACCGAGACCAGCTCGATCTCGGCGCCCGCCAGGTCGATGGTGGCCGGTACGCACCACAGGTTCGGGATGCCCTCGACGGCCTGGGCCACCTCCTCCAGCGGCACGCTGTCGATCAGGCAGTCGTACACGTCCGGCACGCCGGTGTGGTGCGGCACGTTCAGTCCGGTGGAGGCGTTGCCCTGCGGGTCGAGGTCGACCACGAGGACCCGGTTGCCGTGCAGGGCGAGCGCCACCGCCAGGTTGACCGTGGTCGTGGTCTTGCCCACGCCGCCCTTCTGGTTGGCGACGCACATCACCCGGGTCCGGGCGGGGCGGGGCATGCTGACCTCACCACTCGGATTCAGGATCTGCACGGCGCGCATAGCCTCCATAGCCAACGGTGGGTCATCCTCTTCGCGCGTCGGGGTTTCACGTGAAACGTACGTGCTCGCCGGGGGTTCGGCACCGTAGTCGGCGGCCGGTGGCGTGTCGGAGGGGGCCGTCGCGCCGGCGGCCGCGTCCGGCACCGCCTCCGGGGTGGGCTGCTGCGGCACGGCCGCGACCGGCGGCTGCTGCTCGTAGCGGGCGGGGACTGCAACGTTCCCGCGCACGGGAGCCGGACGGGAGGTGGGCGCGTTCGCCGGACCCCCGTTCGGGTCGTGCGGCTCCCGCGCCGGCGGCACGTTCATCGGCACGGCGGAGGTCGGCCGCACGGCGCCCGCTGCCGGCACGTCCCGGCGCACCACCGGATCGCAGTCCGGCGGGCGCGTGGACGGGTCGTGGGGCTCGTCGTTCGCCGGCCAGCCCTGGTAGTTGGTTTCACGTGAAACGGGGCCGGTGGCGGAGGGTCGCCCTCCTGGCCCGGTCACCCGTGGGTCGTCGTACCTGCCGTCGTCATGCACCTGTCATCCCTGCCCGCTCCGGATGGTCGGTCCGCACCCCGTCATTCAGGCCCCCGCGCTCACCGCGCGGCGTCGCCGGCCCGGTGGGAACGGTCGGGTGCGGTCCCGCCCGGCACCGCCGTTCCACACTATCGACGCGCGGCCAGCCTACGGCCGACGGGCGCAGCGGGTCCACGTCGGGTTCTGATCGATCAGCTCACGCCCACCCGGTTCAACGACCGGCTGGGCGTCCGGAAAGCCTTGCCCCGTCAGCGATCCCGGCCGTGCGCACTGCGGCGCCGGCCGCCCCGCGAGCGCTTCGGCCCCTTCTTCTTGGCCGGACCGACCACCCGCTCGCGCACCACCTCGATCACCGTGGCGGGCGGGTCGATCACACCGACTCCACACCGGTGCAGCTCCGGCTCGCCGCCGCCGAGCCGGGCGACCGCCGCCGCGTGCTCGGCGATCTCCTCGGCTGCGGAGGCGCCCTTGAGGGCCACCAGCCGGCCGCCGGGCTTCGCCAGCGGCAGGCACCAGGCCGCGAGCCGGTCCAGCGAGGCCACGGCGCGTGCGGTGACGATGTCGGCGGCCAGTGGCTCCCGGTCACGGGATCCGGCGGCGGCCTCCTCGGCGCGACCGCGGAACACCCGCACCGACCTGGTCAACCCGAGCTGCTGCACCGCCTCGATGAGGAAGGCGGTCCGGCGGGCGAGCGGCTCGACCAGGGTCACGGTCAGGTCCGGGCGGGCGATCGCCAGCACCAGGCCGGGCAGGCCGGCCCCGGAGCCGACGTCGATCAGGCTGGCGCCCTCCGGGATCCGCTCGGCCATCGCCGCACAGTTGAGCAGGTGACGGTCCCAGAGCCGCGGCGTCTCGCGGGGGCCGATCAGGCCGCGCACCACGCCGTCCGTGGCCAGCAGTTCGGCGTACGCGGCGGCCAGGTCGAGCCGGTCGCCGAAGAGGGTACGGGCGGCCTCCGCCAACTCGGGCGGCAACGTCGCCCCAGCGGGGGACGGCTGATCGCCGGAGGACCGGCTCACATTGTCCACATCGGACGGTGCGTCGTCGGCCGGCTCGGATGCCCCGGCCTCCGCGGCGCCTCGACCCCCGGAGGGCCGACCTTCCTCGCTGCGGGCGGCGGGGGCCGGCTCGGCGAACACCGGATCGACCACACCCACCGGGGCCCGGGACTCCTCCGGCGTCGACGGCTCGGGCCGCCCCTCCGGTTCGCCAGAGAAGGCCGGCGTCACCTCGTCGGCCGGGTTGGCTCCGACGACGAGCGCTTCCGTCGCCGGCACGGGCTCGCCGGACAGGTCCGACCCATCGGAAAGACCCCGCGCCCCGGAAGGTCCCGGCTCACCGGAGAAGGCCGGGTTGACCGGGGCCGCGGGTGTGGCCGGAGCCGAGGGGTGGGCCGGAGCGCCGCCCTCGGAGAAGACCGGGTCGACGGCCGGGTCGGGGTGGACAGGCGACGGCCCGGGCGGCGTACCACCCGGGCCGGCCACGGCACCCGCCGTCGTCTCGTCGGAGGCCACCTACGTCAGTCCGACACCGGCCGGACGATGATCCGGCGGTTCGGCTCGACGCCCTCGGACTCGCTCTCCACACCGGTCATCGCGTTGACCACGTCGTGCACGCACTTGCGCTCGAACGCGGACATCGGCTCCAGGCGCACCGGCTCGCCGTACTCCTTCACCTTCTCCACCGCGTTCTTGGCGACGGCGGCCAGCTCCTTGCGCCGGGCGCCGCGGTAGCCACCCACGTCGAGCAGCAGGCGGCTCGGCGAACCGGTCTGCCGGAACACCGCCAGCCGGGCCAGCTCCTGGAGCGCCTCCAGGGTGGCGCCGCGCTGGCCGACCAGGTTCTGCAGGCGGTCGCCGACCACCTCGACGACCGGGCGGCCACCGGAGACCAGCTCGTCGATGTCGCCGTCGTAGTCGAGGATGTCGAGCAGGCCCTCGACGTAGTCGGCGGCGATCTCGCTCTGCCGGAACAGGTCGCTGTCGGCGGGGGCCTTCTTCTCCCGGGCCTCGGCCTGGGGCTCCTCGGCCTCGTCGCTGGTGGCGGCCGGCGCGACCTCCTCGTCCAGGGACTGGTCGGCGCTGGGGATGCTGGTGTCGGTCACGGTCTCATCTCCGTACTCGCTCGGCCGGACCGTCGGGTCCGCTGGTCTCCCGGGGCCGGCGGGAGGTTCGCCGGTGCCCTCGGGCACGTCTGTACGGGCCAGTTTCGCCCGTGACCGCGCTCCGCGCGGCGGTTCCGGCCCGGCGCCGACCTCTCAGGTGGCAGCTCGGGGGCCGGAACGGGCCGCCACCGGGTCTCCGGCGGCGGCCCGGCGGGGCTCAGCCCTGTCGCTTGACGGGCCGGCCGCCACCCTTCTTCGGGTTGACCGGCTTGGCGCCGGGCTTCGGGCCAGCCACCTTGGGGGCGGCGACGGGGGCCTTGGCGGCCGGCTGGGCGGTCTTGCGGCCGAGCAGGCCACCGGTCTTGGCCGGCTGGGCGGCGGCCTTGCCGCCGGTGGTCTTACCGGCGGTGCTGCTCTTCGCCGGCACCAGCGGCGGGAACTTGCGCAGCACCCACTGCTGCTGGCCGAGGGTGAAGAGGTTGTTGGTGACCCAGTAGATGATCACACCGATCGGGAAGATCGCGCCGGAGATCAGCAGCGACACCGGGATGCCGTAGAGCATCAGCCGCTGCACCATGCGCTGCTGCGGGTCCTCCGCCCAACCGGTCTTGAGGATCATCTGCCGGCTGGTCAGGTAGGTCGTCACGATCATGATGCAGACCAGCACGCCGGCGACGATCTTCACGGTGGTGAGGTTCGCACCGAGCGACGCCATCTCGGCCGCGGTGGAGCCGAACTTCCCGGAGATCGGGGCGGTGAAGAGCTTCGCGCTCGAGGCGCTGTTGAACTGGTCGACGGTCCAGCCGTAGAGGGTCTTGCCCTGGTTGTCCGGGTTGAGCCGCTTGAGCGTGTGGAACAGGCCCAGGAAGACCGGGATCTGGAGGAACATCGGAAGGCAGCCCATCAGCGGGTTGGCCTTTTCCTTCCGGTAGAGCTCCATCATCTCCTTCTGGAGCGTCTCCCGGTCACCCTTGTGCTTCTCCTGGAGCTCCTTGACCTTGGGCTGGAGCGCCTGCATGGCCCGCTGGGACTTGATCTGCTTGACGAAGACCGGGAACAGGATCACCCGGACCGTCACCACCAGGAAGATGATGGCGAGGATCCAGGCCCAGTTCGTGCCGAGCACGGCCTCGACCGGAACCCCGATGGCGTCCCAGGCCGAGTGCCAGGTCAGCAGGATCCACGAGATCGCGTAGTAGATCCAGTCGAGACTAAACACTCAGGCTCCAGTCACGTCGGAACGGCGGCGGCCGCCCGGCTCCGGCACCGGGTCGTGTCCACCAGGGTGGAAGGGGTGGCAGCGCGACAGCCGCCGGACCGTCAGCCAGGCTCCCCGCAGCGCACCGTGCCGGGACACCGCCTCGACGGCGTAGGCACTGCACGACGGATAGAACCGGCAGCGGGCCGGCAGTGCCGGACTTATCCACCGACGGTACGCGATGATGGGCGCCAACAGCATGCGGGCACCGGCAGACGGCCGCGGCGGGGCAGTGTGCTCGGTCACCGGGACCGCCGGCCCCGGGGAGAGCGTGCGGCGGCGAGAGCGGCGTCCAGGTCGCCCCCGAGCCGGGCGTACGACGCCTCGGCGGCCTGCGGCAGGGCGCGTACGACCAGGGTGCTGCCGGCGGGCAGGTCGGCCAGCCGCTCGCGGACGAGGTGGCGGAGGCGACGGCGGACCTTGTTCCGGACCACGGCGTTGCCGACGGCCTTGGACACGACGAAGCCGGCGCGGCGGGGTGCGGAGGTCTCCGCACCGCTGCTCCGCGCCGGCTCCGGCGAGGTTGTCGCGGTGGGTCCGGTCTGCTCGGGGAGGGTCAGGTGCACCACGACGGCGCCACGGCCGACGCGTCGGCCACCCCGGACCGCTGCGGCGAAGTCGCTACTGCGCCGCAGTCGCTGCGCGGCGGCCAGCACGACTGCCCACGTCCCCGGACCGGACCGGTCGGCCTCAGGCCGACAGGCGGGCGCGGCCCTTGGCGCGACGGGTCGAGATGATGGCGCGGCCGGCACGGGTGCGCATGCGCAGCCGGAAGCCGTGGGTCTTCGCGCGCCGGCGGTTGTTCGGCTGGTAGGTGCGCTTGCTCACGTCAGGCTCTCCGTTGTCGTACGCCCCGCGCGGGGGATCGCCCGGGGTCGTGTGGTGGTCCAGGCCACCTCGGCGGTGGCCTCCGATCGGTGCTGCTCTGCGGCGCGGGTCCTCGGCGATGCGGGGAGGCCGCGGGCAGCAAGCACCCATCACCCTAGCAGAGGGCGAGAGAGCAGCCGCTCCAGCCTACGCAGGGGGGCAATGACCGTCAAACCTCACACCCCGGCCCCGACCAGCGCCGGAAGCGCGACCGAAGGGGCGGTTTTCACTGATGTTGACAGAGCTGCCCCGGTGTCGACGGTTGATGGCGCGGGGTCCGCGCTGTTAGCGTGCCCGATTGCGGTCAGCGTCGGGGGTTCGGATTGTCGCTGACCGGCAAGACCGGACAAGGTAGTGAATCGTTCGGCACGGTGAACCCGCTTCAGCGCCTCCGGGAACCAGGGGGGCAGGTCCGACCCGCGTCCGGTGGGCGGCCACAATCGGTCGGTACACACAGGCTGTGGATAACTTGTGGATGACGACCGGTCAGCCGTCCGGGCGGGCGTGAGGAGAGGCGAGGGGGGTGGCACGACGGTGACCGGTTCGACCGACCTTGCCGCGGTGTGGACGGCGACGACCGACGAACTCGCCGACGAGATCATCTCTGCGCAGCAGCGGGCGTACCTCCGGTTGACCGGGCTGCGGGCGATCGTCGAGGACACCGCGCTGCTCTCCGTCCCGGACGCGTTCACCCGGGACGTGATCGAGTCCCGGCTCCGCCCGGCCATCACCGAGGCGTTGAGCCGCCGGCTCGGCCGGCCCATCCAGGTCGCCGTCACCGTGCGCGTCGCCGAGGACCCGGGCGGCCGCCCGGCCGGCACCGTCTACCGCAGCGGCCCGGAGCCGCTCGCCGAGCCCGACGGTCCCGCGGACCTGCTCGCCGGCTTCGACCAGCCCGGCCCGGCGGAGACCGCGCCCGGCTTCCCCCAGCTGGGATTCCCCTCGGCCCGGCCGGAGGCCGCGGCGTACGCCGATCCGCGCCCGGAGCCGCCGGCCGAGGAGCCGGCCCCCCGGCAGCGGACCGCCGACGGCACCCGGCCGCAGGTGATCCCGGCCAGCCGGGACGGGCAGGACACGCTGTTCAGTGCGGCCTTCGCCGAGCCGCTGCGCGCCGCTCCCGAGCGCCGCGCCTTCGACGAGCGGCCCCGGGTCGAGCCGCCCGCGCCCGACGCCGGCGGCTACGAGCCCCGCTACCGCGAAACGCCCGGCCCGGCCGACCCCGCACCGCTGCGCGGACTGCCCCGGGACGGCGCCACGGACAGCGGTCCCGGCCGCGGCGGCCCGGACCACCACCGCCCGGGCGGCCAGGCCGACCGGCGGCTGCCCGGCGGGGCGGAGAGCGGCGGCAACCGGCTCAACCCGAAGTACATGTTCGAGACGTTCGTCATCGGCTCGTCCAACCGCTTCGCCCACGCGGCGAGCGTCGCGGTGGCCGAGTCGCCGGCGAAGGCGTACAACCCGCTCTTCATCTACGGCAGTTCCGGGCTGGGCAAGACCCACCTGCTGCACGCCATCGGGCACTACGCCACGACGCTGGGCAACGCCCGCTCGGTCCGCTACGTCTCGACCGAGGAGTTCACCAACGACTTCATCAACTCCCTGCGCGACGACAAGACCAGCGCGTTCCAGCGTCGCTACCGGGACGTGGACATCCTCCTGATCGACGACATCCAGTTCCTGGAGAACCGGGAGCGGACCCAGGAGGAGTTCTTCCACACCTTCAACACCCTGCACAACGCCAACAAGCAGATCGTGATCACCTCCGACCGCTCGCCGAAGCAGCTGGCGACACTGGAGGACCGGCTGCGCACCCGGTTCGAGTGGGGGCTGCTGGCCGACATCCAGCCGCCGGACCTCGAGACCCGGATCGCGATCCTGCAGAAGAAGGCGGCGCAGGAGCGGCTGTTCGCCCCGCCGGACGTGCTGGAGTTCATCGCCTCCCGGGTGTCGAACTCGATCCGGGAACTCGAGGGCGCGCTGATCCGGGTCACCGCGTTCGCCAGCCTCACCCGCTCGTCGGTGGAGCTGTCGCTGGCCGAGGAGGTGCTGCGGGACTTCATCCCGGACGGCGCCGGCCCGGAGATCACCGCCGACCAGATCATGGTGTCCACCGCGGACTACTTCGGGGTGAGCCTGGAGGACCTGCGCGGCCACTCCCGGTCCCGGGTGCTCGTCAACGCCCGCCAGGTGGCCATGTACCTGTGCCGGGAGCTGACCGACCTGTCGCTGCCCCGGATCGGCCAGGCGTTCGGCGGCCGGGACCACACCACCGTCATGCACGCCGACCGGAAGATCCGTCAGCAGATGGCGGAGCGCCGCTCGCTCTACAACCAGATCGCCGAGCTGACCAACCGGATCAAGCAGACCACCTGACCCGTACGCGGACGCGAGAGCCCGGCCGGGCCCACCGGCCGGGCTTTTTCGTGCCTGTGGAGAGCCGGCGCTTGACCCTCGACCCGCTTCAGGGCCCACGATCGGGGTCGTGTTCATCCACACCTCGGCCCGGTTGTCCACATCCCCTGTGACACAGGCGGTGGAAAACCACGCTCGGTTTCCGGCCGGTTACCCACAGACTGTGGACAACCCCTGGGGACGAGGCTGTGGACGCCTGGGGACAGCGCGTCGGTTGTCCACCGACGACGGTCGGCCTGTGGGCGACCTGTTGAAGGTTCTGGGGATGACGACGGTCGACGCCGTCGGCGCTGTCCACAACACTGGGGAGAAACCCGGTGGATTAGCGGTGGACAACCGGTGGACAACCGTGGACAACCCGGCGGCTGGCGACGGCTGTGGACCGGAACACGGGTTGTACCCCTGGTTCTCCACAGCCAAACCACCGGTGGATAACCTGTCTGACCTGGGCGGACGCGGGTTCTCCACAGTTTGCACAGGTGCGATGAAGACGATGAGTTATCTCTTCTAAACAACAAAAACCAATCATCACCGTTGGACTTCCTGTGGATCGGGCCGGAGCACTGCCGCCGGCAGTCGCCCGGGCACCTGGATCCACGGGGTCGGGCGCACAGCCGATGCCCACGCGCCCTAAGGTGCGATGGGTACCCGCACGGTCGGGCGGGACGGGTGGCAGCGGTCGGCATGAGAGAGTTGTCGCTGACGTCGACGCGGAGGCATTGATGAAGTTCCGAGTGGAGCGCGACGCGCTCGCCGAGGCGGTCGCCTGGACCGCCAAGAGCCTGCCCAACCGACCTTCCGTACCGGTGCTGGCCGGGGTGATGCTCCGGGTCACCGACGGCAACCTCCAGGTCTCCGGCTTCGACTACGAGGTCTCCAGCCAGGTCACCGTCGAGGTGCAGGGTGACGCCGACGGCGCCGCCCTGGTCTCCGGCCGGCTGCTCGCCGAGATCACCAAGGCGCTGCCGGCCAAGCCGGTGGACATCGCCGCCGTGGGCGCGCACCTGGAGCTGGTCTGCGGCAGTGCCCGGTTCACGCTGCCGACCATGCCGGTCGAGGACTACCCGACCCTGCCGGAGATGCCGGAGAGCGCCGGCACCGTCGACGCGGCCGCCTTCGCCGCCGCGGTGGCCCAGGTGGCCGTGGCCGCCGGCCGCGACGAGACGCTGCCGATGATGACCGGCGTCCGGATCGAGCTGTCCGGCAGCACGCTGGCGATGCTCGCCACCGACCGCTACCGCCTCGCCCTGCGCGAGATGGAGTGGAACCCGGACGACCCGGAGATCAGCCTCAACGCGCTGGTGCCCGCCCGCACGCTGCACGACACCGCCAAGGCTCTCGGCCCGCTGGGCGGCCACGTCACCATGGCGCTCTCCCAGGGCGGCGCCGGCGAAGGCATGATCGGCTTCTCCGGCGGCACCCGCCGGACCACCAGCCGGCTGCTCGACGGGGCCAACTACCCGCCCGTGCGCTCGCTCTTCCCGGCCAGCCACAACGCCGAGGCCCGGGTTCCGGTCGCCACGCTCATCGAGGTGGTCAAGCGCGTGGCCCTGGTCGCCGAGCGCACCACCCCGGTGCTGCTCAGCTTCAGCTCCGACGGCCTGGTGGTCGAGGCCGGCGGCACCGAGGAGGCCCGGGCCAGCGAGGCCATGGAGGCGACCTTCACCGGCGACCCGCTGACCATCGGCTTCAACCCGCAGTACCTGATCGACGGCCTGAGCAACCTGGGCGCGCAGTACGCCCAGCTGGCGTTCGTCGACGCCTTCAAGCCCGCGGTGATTTCCCCCGCCGGCGAGGATGGCGAGGTCATCCCGGGGTACCGGTACCTCATCATGCCGATCCGCGTGTCCCGCTGATCGACGGCAGCACCACCCAGACGTACGGAGGTAGGAGCAGATGCAGCTCGGCCTGGTAGGACTCGGCCGGATGGGCGGCAACATGCGCGAGCGGTTGCGCGCCGCCGGTCACGAGGTGGTCGGCTACGACCGCAACGCGGAGCTGAGCGACGTCGCGAGCCTCGCGGAGCTGGCCGAGAAGCTGGAGTCGCCCCGCGCGGTCTGGGTGATGGTTCCGGCCGGCGTCACCGACGCCACCATCGACGAGCTCGCCGGCGTCCTCGGCGAGGGCGACATCATCATCGACGGCGGGAACTCCCGGTTCAGCGACGACGCCCCGCGCGCCGAGCGCCTCAACGAGCAGGGCATCGGCTACATCGACGTCGGCGTCTCCGGCGGCGTCTGGGGCAAGCAGAACGGGTACGCCCTGATGGTCGGCGGCGCCCAGGAGCACGTCGAGCGGCTGATGCCGATCTTCGAGGCGCTCAAGCCGGCGGGCGAGTTCGGCTTCGTGCACGCCGGCCCGGTGGGCGCCGGCCACTACGCCAAGATGGTGCACAACGGCATCGAGTACGGCCTGATGCACGCCTACGCCGAGGGCTACGAGCTGCTGGCCGCCTCCGAGCTGGTGACCAACGTGCCGGGCGTCTTCAAGTCCTGGCGCGAGGGCACCGTGGTCCGGTCCTGGCTGCTCGACCTGCTGGACCGGGCGCTGGACGAGGACCCGGAGCTGGCCGAGCTGAGCGGCTACACCGAGGACACCGGCGAGGGCCGGTGGACGGTCGACGAGGCGGTCCGGCTCGCCGTGCCGCTGAACGTCATCACCGCCTCGCTGTTCGCCCGGTTCGCCTCCCGGCAGGACGACTCGCCCGCCATGAAGGCCGTCGCCGCGCTGCGCCAGCAGTTCGGCGGGCACGCCGTCCGCAAGCGCTGACCGGTATCCACAGCCTGTGTACGTCCGCCGGCTCGAACTTGTCGACTTCCGCTCGTACGAGCGGGTCGGCGTCGACCTGGAGCCGGGCCCGAACGTGCTGGTCGGCGCGAACGGCGTCGGCAAGACCAACCTGGTCGAGGCGTTGGGCTACGTGGCGACCCTGGACTCGCACCGGGTCGCCACGGACGCCCCGCTGGTCCGGATGGGCGCCACCTCGGCGGTGATCCGCTGCGCGGTGGTGCACGAGGGCCGGGAGCTGCTGATCGAGCTGGAGATCGTCCCGGGCAAGGCCAACCGGGCCCGGCTGGGCCGTTCGCCGGCCCGTAGGGCCCGGGACGTGCTCGGCGCGCTGCGGCTGGTGCTCTTCGCCCCGGAGGACCTGGAGCTGGTCCGCGGCGATCCGGCCGAGCGCCGCCGCTACCTGGACGACCTGCTGGTCACCCGCCAGCCCCGGTACGCCGGCGTGCGCGCCGACTACGAGCGGGTGGTCAAGCAGCGCAACGCGCTGCTGCGGACGGCGTACCTGGCCCGGAAGACGGGCGGCTCCCGGGGCGGGGACCTGTCCACCCTCGCCGTCTGGGACACCCACCTGGCGCACCACGGCGCGGAGCTGCTCGCCGGCCGGCTGGAGCTGGTCGCCGCGCTGACCCCGCACGTCGCGAAGGCGTACGACGCGGTGGCGGCGGGCAGGGGGGCGGCGGGGATCGCGTACCGGCCGTCGGTGGAGCTGCCCGAGTCGACCACGGACCGGGCGGCGCTGGTCGAGGCGCTCGCCGCCGCGCTGACCGCGAGCCGGGCGGCGGAGATCGAGCGGGGCACCACGCTGGTCGGCCCGCACCGGGACGACCTGGCGCTGACCCTCGGCCCGCTGCCCGCCAAGGGCTACGCCAGCCACGGCGAGTCCTGGTCGTACGCGCTGGCGCTGCGGCTGGCCGGGTACGACCTGCTGCGCGCCGACGGGATCGAGCCGGTGCTGGTGCTGGACGACGTCTTCGCCGAGCTGGACGCCGGCCGGCGGGAGCGGCTGGCCGAGCTGGTCGGCGGCGCGAGCCAGCTTCTGGTGACCTGCGCGGTGGACGACGACGTGCCGGCGACCCTGCGGGGCACCCGGTACGCGGTGGGCGAGGGGACGGTACGCCGTGTCGGATGAGGTGCAGCTCCCGCCCGCCCGGCTGGGGCCGGGACGCGGTGCGCGTACCCCGGAGGGGTCGGAAGCGAAGCCGGGCGGCGACGCCGGCGCGAACCTGCCGGAGGGGGCGTCCGGGCCGGAGCTGGCCCGGGCGGTGCTGGACGCGGCCAAGGCCCGCCGGCAGGCGGCGGCCGGCACCCGGCGGCGCAGCGCGGTCCGTGGCGACGGCGAGAAGCGGCTGCGTGGCTACTCGGGTCCGGGGCCGGACCCGCGCGACCCGCAGCCGCTCGGCGCGGTGCTGGACAAGCTGGTCAAGGCGCGCGGCTGGCAGCAGCCGGCGGCCGAGGCGACGGTCTTCGGCGCCTGGGAGCGGGTGGTCGGGCCGGAGGTGGCGCAGCACAGCCGCCCGGTGAAGCTGGAGAACGGCGAGCTGACCGTGGAGGCCCGCTCGACGGCCTGGGCCACCCAGCTGCGGCTGCTCGCCGGCTCGCTGCTCAAGCAGATCGCCAGCGAGGTCGGCCACAACGTGGTGCGCAAGCTGCATATCCACGGCCCGGCCGCGCCCTCGTGGTCGCGCGGCCCGCGCCGGGTGCGCGGCCGCGGCCCCCGCGACACCTACGGCTGACCGTCACCGGTCGGCGCGGCGGGCCTCCCGCTGGGCGCGCTTGAGTTCCCGCTGCTCGCGGCTCCACTGCTTGCGCCGCTCCAGGTCCTGCTTCCACGCCTCGCGGGCCAGCCGTGAGCCGCCCTGCACGGCGCCCTGCACCTGGGAGGGGCCGGCGAGGTTGCGGAACACCCAACCCATGAGGCGACCGCCCCTGCCGGAAGCGTCGCCCACCTGCTCGTCGTCGCTCATCCGCCCGCCCTCTCCGGCCACGTACCATTGGTGTGCAAACAATTGGTACACCAATGATTGGTACGATCGCAACCGACGACGAGGAGGACGAGGGTGGCGGACCAGATCGAGGGCGATCCCCTGGCGCTGGAGCAGCAGGTGTGCTTCGCGCTCTCCGTCGCCGCGCGCGGTGTCGTCGCGGTCTACCGCCCGCTGCTGGAGCCGATGGGCCTCACCCACCCGCAGTACCTGGTCATGCTGGCGCTCTGGCAGCACGCGCCGCTGTCCGTGCGGGAGCTGAGCCGGCTGCTCCAGCTCGACCCGGGCACCCTGTCACCGCTGTTGAAGCGGCTCGAAGCCGCCGGCTACGTGCGGCGGGAGCGGGACGCGTCGGACGAGCGCAGCCTGGCCGTCTCGCTCACCCCCGGCGGGCAGGCCCTCCGGGCGCAGGCCGAGCGGATCCCGCCGGCGATCGTGCAGCGGCTCGGCCTGCCGCTGGCGGACCTGCGGCACCTGCACACCGTGCTGACCGAGGTGATCGCGGCGGCCAACCGGGCCGTGACGGCTGAGCCCGGCGCCGCCGGGCAGCCGGGTCAGGCGTCGGCGTAGACCGCGAAGCCGCGCTCGGCGCAGCGCCGGTAGAAGGCGGCGAGCACGCTCAGCTCGGCGCAGGTGAAGTTCCACTGCGGCGGCTCGCCGCTCTCGTCGCGCAGCTTGTCCAGCCGGCTGTCCAGCCAGCGGAGCTGCTGCTCGGCCAGCCGCCCGTCGCCGAGCAGCGAGCGCAGCACCTCGCTCACCGACTCGAAGGTGACCGCCTCACCGAACGGGCGGTGCCGGGTCACGAACTTCTCCACGCCGTCGGCGATCCAGGAGCAGCCGTCCGGATCGATCACCGGGTCCTCGTCCTCCGCCGAGTTCTCCGTGGCGTAGAGCACATTCTCCAGGCCGAGGATGAGGTCGACCAGCTCGGTGTACGCGGTCGCCCGCACCGTGCCGGTCTTCGCGATCAACTCGGCGAGCGCGGCGGTCGGCGCCGAGATGCGTGGCATGTCCACGATTTCGCCGAAGTCGACGAACTCGGCCGGCGCGACCGGATCGTAGAAGCGGCCGGTCCGCGGCCAGTGCACCGCGACGTTGTCCAGCCCCATCTGGCGTCACCTCTCAGCAAGCACGTTGTCCGACCGATCGGGTCGATCGTCCCGGTTCCGTCCGCGAAAGATCAAGACCGCCGCGGCGGCGCCGCAAAAGGTACGGCACGGCAGGTCCCGCCGCGACCCCCGGTCGGCCACCTGCCGATACCGATCCGGTGCCAGCCGCGCCCTCGATCAGGCCCTGGCGTGTAGGGGGAGTCGCGGACAGCACGGTTCGGCCCGCTAC
Source organism: Micromonospora sp. I033 (assembly GCF_053890995.1). Taxonomy (NCBI): domain Bacteria; kingdom Bacillati; phylum Actinomycetota; class Actinomycetes; order Micromonosporales; family Micromonosporaceae; genus Micromonospora; species Micromonospora sp. I033. Next base: position 24,500 of record NZ_JBSSLX010000006.1, read on the forward strand.
GGCAATCTCAGCCGCCCCGCAGGGGGTGCCGAGTGGCGGTTTGGTCGGCTGCGCAGAGTAAGATTGACGGCGAGACGAAAGACCCGACACGGAGCGGCGGACAGGGGCCCCAGGGCCCTTGATCATTGTCCCGCATCGGGTCGAGCCGATCGCGATCCGCGGGCAACCGCGGCGACCGGCGCACGCGATCCGTGACCTGGAGATTATCCGGACCGGTCCGCGCGCGCCGACGTCGCGTCCTGTCCGCCGAACCCGCGCCCCGCGCCCTGGCGCGGCCGGTGCGAGAAAGTGGCCGAGGGTGGCAGCGGAGGACAACAAGAAGTACGGCGCCGAGTCGATCACCGTTCTCGAGGGTCTGGAGGCGGTCCGGAAGCGGCCCGGTATGTACATCGGGTCCACCGGTGAACGCGGCCTGCACCACCTCGTGTGGGAGGTCGTCGACAACGCGGTGGACGAGGCGCTGGCCGGCTACTGCGACACCATCGACGTGGTGCTGCTGGCCGACGGCGGGGTTCGGGTCACCGACAACGGGCGCGGCTTCCCGGTCGACCTCCACCCGAAGCTGAAGAAGCCGGGTGTCGAGGTCGCGCTGACCGTGCTGCACGCGGGCGGCAAGTTCGACGGCAAGGCGTACGCGGTCTCCGGCGGCCTGCACGGCGTCGGCGTCTCGGTGGTGAACGCGCTCTCCACCAAGATGGCCGTGGAGATCCACAAGGACGGCTTCGTCTGGCGGCAGCAGTACCACCACTCCAAGCCGACCGCGCTGGAGAAGGGCGAGCCGACGGACCGGACCGGTTCGGCGGTCTCCTTCTGGCCCGACCCGGACGTCTTCGAGACCGTCGACTTCGACTTCCAGACCATCTACCGCCGGCTGCAGGAGATGGCCTTCCTCACCCGCGGCCTCACCATCCACCTGCTCGACGAGCGGGTGGCGGAGACCGAGGAGGGCAAGCCGCGCGAGGTCACCTTCCACTACGAGGGCGGCATCGCCGACTTCGTCCGGCACCTCAACGCCTCGAAGAACCCGATCCACAAGACGGTGGTCGAGTTCGGGTCCGAGGAGGAGGGCATGTCGGTCGAGATCGCCATGCAGTGGAACGAGTCGTACGGCGAGTCGGTCTACACCTTCGCCAACAACATCAACACCCACGAGGGCGGCACCCACGAGGAGGGCTTCCGGGCCGCGCTGACCAGCGTGGTCAACCGCTACGGCGCGGACAAGAAGCTGCTCAAGGGCGACGAGCGGCTCTCCGGTGAGGACATCCGCGAGGGCCTGGCCGCGATCATCTCGGTCAAGCTGACCAACCCGCAGTTCGAGGGCCAGACGAAGACCAAGCTCGGCAACACCCCGGTGAAGAGCTTCGTGCAGCGGGTCTGCAACGAGTCGCTTGTCGACTGGTTCGACCGGAACCCGGCCGAGGCGAAGATCATCGTCACCAAGGCGTCCCAGGCCGCCCGGGCCCGGATCGCCGCCCAGCAGGCGCGGAAGCTGGCCCGGCGGAAGTCGCTGCTGGAGTCCGGCTCGATGCCGGGCAAGCTGGCCGACTGCCAGTCCACCGACCCGCGCGAGTCCGAGGTGTTCATCGTCGAGGGTGACTCCGCCGGCGGCTCGGCCAAGCAGGGGCGCGACCCGCGTACCCAGGCGATCCTGCCGATCCGCGGCAAGATCCTGAACGTGGAGAAGGCCCGGATCGACCGGGTGCTGAAGAACAACGAGGTCCAGGCGCTCATCACCGCGCTGGGCACCGGCATCCACGACGACTTCGACATCGAGAAGCTGCGCTACCACAAGATCGTGCTGATGGCCGACGCCGACGTCGACGGCCAGCACATCCAGACGCTGCTGCTCACCCTGCTCTTCCGCTTCATGCGACCGCTTGTCGAGCTGGGCCACGTCTACCTGGCCGCCCCGCCGCTCTACAAGATCAAGTGGAACAAGAAGGGCGACGACGCGCAGTACGCGTACTCGGACCGGGAGCGGGACGGACTCATCGCGCTGCGCCAGCAGAAGAAGCCCAACGCCCGGCCGGACGACATCCAGCGGTTCAAGGGTCTCGGTGAGATGAACTACCCCGAGCTGTGGGAGACCACGATGAACCCGGCCACCCGCACCCTGCGGCAGGTGACGCTCGACGACGCCGCAACCGCCGACGAGCTGTTCAGCGTGTTGATGGGTGAGGACGTCGAGGCGCGCCGGTCGTTCATCCAGCGCAACGCCAAGGACGTGCGGTTCCTGGACATCTGACGGACCGGGCCGGGTCGGCCGGAGATCCACCGGCCGGCCCGGCGGTCCACAGAGTTATCCACAGTCTGGCCGGTTTCCACAGCCGTTATCCACAGCACGAACACGACTCTGAGTCTGATAAGGGTTAACAGTGACCGATACTCCCGAGTCCACGCCGAACGAGCCGGAGGCCCCGGAGACACTCGCCGCGGTCGTCGCTCACGACCGGATCGAGCCGGTCGGCCTCGAGGTCGAGATGCAGCGCTCGTACCTCGACTACGCGATGAGCGTGATCGTCGGGCGTGCCCTGCCGGACGTCCGGGACGGGCTCAAGCCGGTCCACCGCAAGATCCTCTACGCCATGTTCGACTCCGGCTACCGGCCGGACCGCGGCTACGTGAAGTGCTCCCGCGTCGTCGGTGACGTGATGGGTCAGTTCCACCCGCACGGCGACTCGGCCATCTACGACGCGCTGGTCCGGATGGCGCAGCCCTGGTCGCTGCGCTACCCGCTTGTCGACGGCAACGGCAACTTCGGCTCGCCGGGCAACGACCCGGCCGCGGCCATGCGGTACACCGAGTGCAAGCTCGACCCGCTGGCCATGGAGATGCTCCGGGACATCGACGAGGACACCGTCGACCTCCAGGACAACTACGACGGCCGGGCCAAGGAGCCCACCATCCTGCCGTCCCGCATCCCCAACCTGCTGATCAACGGCTCCGAGGGCATCGCGGTCGGCATGGCCACCAAGATCCCGCCGCACAACCTGCGCGAGATCGGCGCGGCCGTGCAGTGGTGCCTGGAGAACCCGGAGGCCGACGAGGCCACCACCCTCGAGGCGCTGCTGGAGATCGTCAAGGGCCCGGACTTCCCGACCCACGGCCTGATCGTCGGTCAGTCCGGCATCCAGGACGCCTACCGGACCGGGCGCGGCTCGATCCGGATGCGCGCCGTGGTGGAGGTCGAGGAGGACAAGCGCGGCCGCCCGGCCCTGGTGGTCAGCGAGCTGCCCTACCAGGTCAACCCGGACAACCTGGCCGAGCGGATCGCCGAGCTGATCAAGGAGGGCAAGCTCGCCGGCATCGCCGACATCCGCGACGAGTCCTCCGGTCGCACCGGCATGCGGATCGTCCTCGTGCTCAAGCGCGACGCGGTCGCCAAGGTGGTGCTGAACAACCTCTACAAGCACACCCAGCTCCAGGAGACCTTCGGCGCCAACATGCTGGCGCTTGTCGACGGCGTCCCGCGCACGCTCAACCTGGCCCAGTTCATCCGCTACTACGTCGAGCACCAGATCGAGGTCATCCGCCGGCGGACCGCGTTCCGGCTGCGCAAGGCCGAGGAGCGGGCGCACATCCTCCGCGGTCTGGCCAAGGCGCTGGACGCCCTCGACGAGGTGATCGCCCTGATCCGGCGCTCGCCCACGGTGGAGGACGCCCGCCAGGGCCTCATCCGGCTGCTGGACATCGACGAGGTCCAGGCGACCGCGATCCTGGACATGCAGCTGCGCCGGCTGGCCGCTCTGGAGCGGCAGCGGATCCTCGACGACCTGGCCAAGCTCGAGGTGGAGATCGCCGACCTCAAGGACATCCTGGCCAAGCCCGAGCGGCAGCGGCGGATCGTCTCCGAGGAACTGGGCGAGATCGTCGCCAAGTGGGGCGACGACCGGCGCACGAAGATCGTGCCGTTCGACGGCGAGGTCTCGATGGAGGACCTCATCGCCCGCGAGGACGTGGTCGTCACGATCACCCGCACCGGGTACGCCAAGCGCACCAAGGTCGACCTCTACCGCTCGCAGCGGCGGGGCGGCAAGGGCGTCAGCGGGGCGACGCTGCGGCAGGACGACATCGTCAGCCACTTCTTCGTATGCTCCACCCACGACTGGATCCTGTTCTTCACGAACAAGGGCCGGGTCTACCGGGCCAAGGCGTACGAGCTTCCCGAAGCCAGTAGGGTGGCCAAGGGCCAGCACGTGGCCAATCTGCTCGCCTTCCAAGCGGACGAGCAGATCGCGCAGATCATCGAAATCCCGAACTACCAGGTGGCCCCCTACCTGGTACTGGCCACGAAGAACGGCCTGGTGAAGAAGACGCGGCTCGAGGAGTTCGACTCCAACCGTTCCGGCGGAGTCATCGCGATCAACCTGCGCGATGAGGACGAGCTGGTCGGTGCTGCCCTCGTCGCCCCGACGGACGACCTGCTGCTGGTCTCGAAGAACGCCCAGGCCATCCGCTTCAACGCCAGCGACGAGGCGCTGCGCCCGATGGGCCGGGCCACCTCCGGCGTGATCGGCATGCGGTTCAGCGAGGAGGATGTCCTGCTCGCGATGGAGGTCGTCCGCGAGGGTATGGAAATGGACGTGCTGGTCGCGACGAACGGGGGATACGCGAAACGTACCCCGATCGAGGAATACCCGGTGCAGGGCCGGGGAGGTAAGGGCGTGCTGACTGCGAAGATCACCGAGCGACGCGGTGGTCTGGTCGGCGCGGTGGTGATCAGCCCGGACGACGAGCTGTTCGCGATCACCAGCAACGGTGGCGTCATCCGGACTCCGGTGAAGCCTGTACGCCGTACGCGTGACCGGAACACAATGGGGGTCAAGCTGATGGACCTCCCGGACGGCGTGACTATCGTGGCGATTGCTCGCAATGCCGACGAGCCTGACGAACAGGACTAGTTGATGACGGAGACACAGGCGAAGTCGGGGAACAAGGGGACCTCGGCCAACCCGGTCGACGAGGAGGCCGCACAGGGCGGTACACCAGCGACCGGCCGCGCGGCCGTGGGCCGGGCCACGGTCCCCGCCGACGCGCCTGCCCCGAAGTTCACCCGGGCTCCCGGCATGACCCCGCCGCCGGACAAGCCCGGCGAGGACTCGCGGCCGTCCGAGCAGGCCGAGACCAAGGTCGACGCCCCGACCTCGGCCGACGGGCTGGCCGCCCCGGCTGCGGCGAAGCCCGCCACGACCCCGCAGCCGGCCAAGCCGGCCGCGGCCGCCCGGCCGTCCACAGGCGCCACCGCCACGCAGCCGGTCGTCGGCGGCGGCCTGGGCACCGCGCCGAAGCCGTCGCCGGACGGAGCCCGTCCCGGCGCCACGGGCCGCCCCGCCAACGGGGGCGGCCTGCCGCCGGGCATCAGCGGCGCCGCCGCCGTCGGGGCCGCCCGCGTGGGTGAGGCGGTACGCGCCGCGCGTACCTCGGTCGGCTCGGCCGCGTCGCGCGGGCCGCGTCGGGCCCGGCTGAACCTCAAGCGGATCGACCCGTGGTCCGTGATGAAGTTCGCGTTCGCGGTCTCCGTGGTGCTCTTCATCGTGGTGGTCGTCGCCACCTCGGTGCTCTACCTGGCCCTGGACGCGATGGGCGTGTTCAAGAGCGTCAACGACAGCCTCACCGACCTGGTGAACGCCGGCGGCGGCCAGGGCGGCGGCGGCTTCCGCATCACGGCCAAGGGCGTGATCCTCAGCTCCGCGCTGATCGGCCTGGTCAACGTGGTGCTCTTCACCGCGCTGGCCACGCTGGGCGCGTTCGTCTACAACGTCTGCGCCGACCTGGTCGGCGGCATCGAGCTGACGCTCGCCGAGCGGGACTGAGCCTGACGACGACGCCGGGGCACCGCGTAAAGCGGTCGCCCCGGCGTCGCATGTCCGGGTAGGTTCATGATGGCGCGGGTGAGCGCGCCGCCACGGCCCCCCGATTTGGGCGGCACGGCGGCGATGGGTTAACCTTGCTCGTCGCTACGCGGGGCTATAGCTCAGTCGGTTAGAGCGCAGAGCTGATAACTCTGAGGTCGCTGGTTCGATTCCAGCTAGCCCCACCGCACATCGTCCGACGGTAGTCGAGCGCGAGGGGTCAAGCCCATGTTCAAGAAGCTCCTGATCCTGGCCAGCGTCGTCGGCGTGGCCGCCGTCGTGGCCAAGAAGATCAAGGCGTCGAACGACGAGCGCGCTCTCTGGCACGAGGCGACCACCGCGCCCGACCTGCGCTGACCGCGCCGCCTCCGACTGCCAGCCACCGGGCGAATCCGCCCACCTCGGGGCCCTAGCTCAACTGGCAGAGCACTGCCTTTGCAAGGCAGGGGTTAGGGGTTCAAGTCCCCTGGGCTCCACCATCTTCAATCCTCACTGCGGGACAGTGAGCCCAAGCAGTCCGAAAGCCGGGGACTGGCGGGGCACCGGGAGCCTTTTCACACTTTTGCCGTGTTCGGTCTCTCGGGGCTGAAGACTGGGTCGGTGACCGAGGGTGGAACTGGTGGCCGGCGGAACGGGGGGAATCAGGAACCGCCGGGTCGGGAAGCCGCAAAGACGGAGAGCGCCGAGCGAGACAGCCGGCGAGCCAACTTCCTGGAGTTGTTCTTCGACCTGGTGCTGGTCTTCGCGTTGTCGGGAGTCGTGTCGCGCGTCGTGCCCGACCTGTCCGGCGACACCTTCGCGGAGCGGTGGGCGGGGCTGCTGTATGTCCTCGTGCTGGTCGTGCCGATCATGTGGCTGTGGACGACCACCTCCCACATCACGAGCCGCTTCGACCCGCGCCGACCAGTCGTCCAGGCTATGGTGCTGCTCACCGCGCTGGGCGTGGTCTTCATGGCGTCGTCGTTGCCGTACGCGTTCCGGGAACGCGGCTACGCGTATGCCGTGCCGTACGTGGTGCTTCAGGTGGGACGACCGTTGGTCCTCATCTGGCTCGTGCGAGATCTTGCGCAGCGGAGCCTGAACACCCGGTCGGCGATCTGGTTCACCCTGTCGGCCGTGCCGTGGCTGGTCGGCACCCTGGTTGAGGACGCGGCCCGGGTGACCCTGTGGTCGCTTGCCATCACGATCGACCTCCTGGCGGCCCGCTCCGCCTGGCCGGTGCCCGGAATGAGCCGAACGGTGGACAGCGCCTGGGAACCCAGCAAGACACATCACCTTGCCGACCGGTACGAGCAACTCCTGCTGATCGCGCTCGGCGAGAGCGTGCTGTCACTGGGGATCGCCTACACCGACATACCGGTGTCACTGGCCACGACGCTGGCGCTGCTGGTCGGCTTCGCCACCACAGTGCTGCTGTGGCGGATCTACTACTACCGCGCGGGTCAGGTGCTCCCCGAAGCCGTCGACTCAGCCGGGGACCAGATCAGAGCCGGCCGGAACACCGGGCGTGCCCACATGCTGATGGTCCTGGGCATCGTGCTCGTCGCGGTCGGCTACGAGATCGTCCTGGCCCACCCGGGCGGTCACGTGCGGCCGGCGTGGCTGGTCGCGATCCTCGGCGGGCCGATCATCTATCTCGTCGGCCGGATCGTCCTGGAACGCGTGGTCTTCGATCGACTCGCCCGGCGCAGGCTGGTCGGCATCGCCGCACTGGCCGTCGCGGCACTGGTGCTGGCCTTCACCACACCGCTGATCGCAGCGGCAGGCGCCCTCGCGATACTCCTCGGCATGGCCCTGGCCGACGCCAGGCAGGCCAAGGGGCGACCACCAGAAGTCCCCTCACCAGCTGGTCCCCGTTGAAGGCTGGGTAGCCGAAGAGGTCCCGGCCCTGCTGAGTGGTCAGGCCCCCTGGGCTCCGCTCTTACCGCCTCTGAGCAGGCGTTTGCCGCGCAAGATCAATCGGCCCAGAATTGGCATGACCGGCTCGATATTGCACCGGTCGTCGGGCTCGCAGGCTCACATCCGGGATTTCAACACGTCGATCTCGCAGCCCGGCGCGTACGGGTCGAAGCCGTGCTCGATCAGCCAGCGAACCCCCAGCAGGCTTCGCAACGACCACCACGCGTGGATCACGTCGAGGTCGACGTCGGTGCCGTAGCCGGCGATGACGTCGTCGAGGTGCTCCTCATGCCCGAGCGTGAAGGTGGCGAGGTCGTACAGGGCATCACCCTGGCCCGCCTCGGACCAGTCGATGATGCCCGTGACCTCGTCGCCGTCGACGAAGACGTGCGCGATCTGCAGGTCGCCGTGTGTGAACGCCGGAGTCCACGGCCGAAGCGCGGCCTCGGCGACCTGGCGGTTGCGGATGACGAGGTCGGCGGGCAGGTCGCCGTTCGTCACAAGCAACTCGCACTCGTCGTCGAGTTCCGCCGCCAGTGCGACGATGCTCCGGCCGGCCCGGCCGGGCCGGGGCGGCAGCGGCGCGTCGTGCAACTTCCGGATGGTGGCGCCCGCCGCGGCCCACGCCGCAGGCGACCCGGTCGACGGCCCACCGAGGCGCCCAAGCGTCGTCCCCGGGAGTGCGGCGATCGCGAGCACGGGCGGCTTGCACCAGAGGACCTCCGGGGTCGGGACCGGCGCGAGGGACATCGCCTCGACCTCGGCGTCGATGCGCGCCTGATCGGCGTCCACCTTGAGGAACACGTCGCCGACGCGCAGGGTCGCGCGCTCGGAATGGGCGACGACGACCTCGACCTCATCCATGGGCGACAGTATCCCGGGGATGGTCGCCGACGTCGCCGGCTTATCGCGCGCGACTCCGCTGCTGACCGCGTCCCGCTACCCGCCAGGCGCCGCCGCGAATGTGGGGCAACCGTTCGTGCGGGACGAGCACGTCATGTGCGGTGAAACGTCGAGCGGCGGTGACGGGGACGCGGTGATGAGGCCCCTGCGATCGCAGGCTTGCGGCCAGTGTTCAATTCCCCAGGTAAGAAACGGGGTGCCCGAGACATTTCCTGGTGACAGAGAAACTCTGACGGGAAGGGCCGAAGCTGGTGCCAGAACCCGAACCGGAAGATCATTTCACCGCGGTGTATCAGGCGCACCACCGGCAGGTGTACGCGTATGCCGTCACGCGCGCCGGTCGCCAGCTGGCCGACGAGATCGTGGCCGAGACGTTCCTGGTGGCGTGGCGGCGGTTGCCGGCGCTGCCGAGGGCAACGCCGCTGCCCTGGCTGCTTGCCGTCGCCCGCAATGTCGTGGGTGAGCGATACCGCGCGGAGGAACGGCAGCAGGCCATCGCTGCCGAGATGCGTGCGTGGATCAGGGACGAGCAGTTGTCCGTCGCCGACGTGGCAGACGGCGTTGCCGAGCGGGCGGCGGTGCTCACCGCGCTGGCCCAATTGTCCGACGAGGACCGCGAATTGTTGACCCTGGTGGCCTGGCATGGGCTGGCGCCCAGTCACGCGGCTCGGGTGCTCGGCTGCTCCACGGCGACGTACTACGTGCGCCTGCATCGCGCCCGGCGTCACTTGAGGAACGCCATGACTGTCGCCACCGAACCGGAATTGCCTCGACCCACCACCACGCTCGTTCCGAAGGAGTCGATCCGATGAGGCGAACGCCAGATGTTCAGGACCTGCTCGCCAAGGCCCGGCCGGCGCGACTGGACCCACCGCCGGATCGAGGCGAGCACAGCGCACAGGCCGTCGCCGGCATCATGGCCAACGCTCCGGCCGCGGACGGGCACGCCGCGCTCGGCCAGCCCCGGAGGGCCAGGCCGCTACGCGTGGCGTTCCTCGGGACGGTGGGGGCGACCGCGGCGGCCGTCACCGCGGTCGTCGTGGCCGTGGCCGGCCCGAGCACCGCTCCGCGTACTGCACCCGACGCCGCGCCCGGCGTCGCGTCGCCCGCCAGGCAGGAGCCGATGGACTCCAGCCGGTTGTTGCTCGTGGCAGCCGAACGCAGCGACAAGGCCCCGCAAGCCGGCGGCCGCTATCTGACCATGCAGACGGAGAGTGGCATCGCGGTGCCGGTCGAGGCCGCCGACGGCACGTACACCATGTTCCACAAGGTCGGTAGCCAGTACTGGCTGGCCCGCTCCCGCGCCGACGCCAGTTGGGCGATGTCGCAGCCGCTCGGCGCCGCGCCCGCCACAGCGAGCGACGAGGCCGCCTGGCGCCGCAACGGTTCCCCGGCCGTCATCAAGGTCGCCAAGCCGAAGCCGTTCGACCTGACGATCGCCCCCGGCGAGGTGTACGGCAACAGGGTCGACCCCGCCCACCTCTTCGCCCTCGGCGACCGGAACGTGTCGCAGGCACAACTCGATGCGCTGCCGACCGAACCGGCCGCCCTCCGCGGCGCACTGCTCAGCCGCTTCGACGGGGGAGGTGGCGACATGCCCACCGACCGCGACCAGTGGCTGTTCACGGTCGCCGCCAGCGTGGTGATCGACCTGCCGGTCAGTAACGGGGTCCGCGCGGCGGCTTACCGCATGCTCGCCACGTTGCCGGGCGTGCGCGGGCTGGGGGTGGTCAACGACGTGCAGGGTCGGCCCGGGCAGGCAGTCGCGTTCGCGCCGGCCAGGTCCGGGAATGGACTCGAGGTTCGTCTGATCATCGACCCCGACACCGGGCGGGCGCTCAGCAAGGAGATGCGCGTGGTGAAGCCGCGTGGCTCGTGGTCGTGGATGGCGCCGGGCGCGCTGTACACGTACGACCTGGTGCTGGTCTCGAAGAACACCGACGAGAACCCGCCGACGGTGGACGTCGAGAACTGATCTCCTGAACAACCGGCCGGCGGCGACAGGACGGCGCCGCCGGCCCGGTGGGAAAGCTGCTCGCCTTCCTGGAGCGGTGCCCGCGGCAGACGGGTCGACGGCCACCAGCGCGAGGCGGCGGGCGGTCCGTCACGGCCGCGCCGCCTCTAGGCTGAGCCGATGATCGAAGATCGGAAGCCGCCGTCCCGGCTCAGCGGCTTCTGGGTCTGCCTCGCCGGCGCCGCCTTCTTCGCGGCGTTGCTGGCGATCCTCCAGCCGATCACCCGCTACGAGGACTGCCCCAACTACGGCGGGAACGGCAACGCGAGCGCGTTCGCGAATCCCGCCCGGGACTTCTATCTGACGCTCCTGTTGTTCGGCTGGGTCTTCCTGGTCGTGCTGGAGCAGACGTTGTCGGTGACCTGGCGCGGACGTGGTCGCGCCGACGCCGCGCTCCGGGCGGCCGGCGCGATCACGGTGACGACGGTCGCCGCGTGCGGCCTCTTCGCCGCCGTGGCGGTGGTGTGCCACTGACGGCTCAGCCCAGCCGGTCGAGGAACTCCCGCGAGCGCCGCAGCACGAGCGCCGTCGCGTCCGCGTCGTAGGTGGGCAGCGAGCTGTCGGTGAACAGGTGTGCCTCGCCGGGGTAGACGAACAGCTCACCCCGTTCGGGCCCGACGATCCCGACCAGCTCGCGTGCGGAGTCGATGTCGCCCTCCAGGGCGAAGAACGGGTCCTTGTCCATGCCGTGGATCTGCACCGGGACGCCGTCCGGCCACGGGCCGACGGCCCACTCGCCGGTCACCGGCAGGCAGGACTCGTAGAGCAGGGCGCCGCGGGCGCCGGGCCGGGTCTGGGCGAGCCGCTGTGCGGTGGCGGCGCCCCAGGAGAAGCCGGCGTAGACGAGGTCCTTCGGCAGGTCGGCCACGACCCGGTCGGCGCGGTCGTCGAGCGCCTCGCCGCCGATGCGCTTGGTCAGGGCGGCGCCGTCCTCGATGGTCGCCGGCCGCGCGCCGTCGAACAGGTCGGGGGTGTGCACGGTGTGCCCGCCGGCGCGCAGGTGGTCGGCGAAAGCGCGTACGCCCTCGGTGAGCCCTTGGATGTGGTGGAAGAGCACGATGTCGGCCATCTCTAGACTCCTGTCAACGAACCAGAGCGATCGAATGATCCAGAATTCTAGAACGGTCGAGAAATGTCGGTCAATCAGCAGATCCCGGATTACGACCTCGACGAGATGCTCGTGGTCACCGCGCCCGAGCAGTTGCGCGCGCTGGCTGACCCGTTGCGCTCCACCCTCCTGGAGCTGCTCCTGGAGCGGGCCGCCACGGTCAACGAGATGGCCCGGGCCGTCGACCGGCCGAAGAGCAGCGTGGCGTACCACGTGAACCTGCTGGTCGACGCCGGCCTGCTCCGGGTGGTGCGGACCCGGCGGGTGCGGGCCATCGAGGAGCGGTTCTACGGCCGGGTCGCCCGCACCTTCTACGTCGGCGTGCTCAACCGGCCCGAGGACAAGCAGGTCGTGGCACGGATGAACGGGCTCGCCGAGGCGGCCGCCGAGGCCGCCGCGGCCCACGCCGCCGACGAGCTGCGGTGCACGCTCGTCCACGCGCGCATCCCGATCGAGGACGTACGGACGTTCTGGGCGGAGGTCCAGGCGCTCGCCCGCCGCTTCGCCCAGATCCCCCGCTCCGGCGACCAGGTGTACGGCTTCGCCGCCGGCCTCTACCCCACCGACGCGCCCACCCTCCCGGACACCGAGCCCGACCCCGCCGACCGGCCCGACGTTCAGTAGTGGTGGGCGGCGTCGTACAGCACGTCGGCGACGAGCTGCCAGGACGGCTGGGCCGGTCCGGGTCGGCCGGCCCGGCGCTGGAGGCGTACCCGGTCGCGGAGCTGGGTGGCGCAGGCCGCCAGGAACTGGTCGAGTTCCAGGTTCACCACGGCGTCCGGTGCCCGGGCCACGTCGTCGGCGAGCCACTGCAGCCAGGTGACCAGGTCGTCGGCGTTCTCGACGCGCTTGCGCGGGCGGTCGTCGTCGGTCATTCGTCCCTCCTCGGGCCCGCCGGCCGCCGGCGGAGCACCACGACCGTGTCTACCCGTCGGGACGTGGTTCAGCGGGCGGCGTCGGCCAGCACCTCGCGGAGGGCGTGGGAGGTCTGCCGGACGATCCCCGGGTTGGTGTCCCAGTAGTAGGGCAGGGCGATCACCGCCTGGAGCAGCGCCCAGCCCCGGCCGCGCAGCCAGGAGGCATCGTCCACCGCGAGTTCGGCGCGGAACCGGGCGCGGCTGCGGCCGGTGAAGAGGTTCCACGCCGGTTGCAGGTCGCAGGCCGGGTCGCCGACGTTCAGCCCGCCGAAGTCGATGACCGCGGAGAGCCGCTCGTCGACCACCAGCAGGTTGCCGGGCAGCAGATCACCGTGCACCCAGACGCCCGGCCCGTCCCAGGCGGGCGCGTCCAGCGACTCCTGCCAGGCGCGCAGCACCGCGCCGCCGTCGACCCGGTCGCCGAGCCGGCGTACCGCGGCGCGGACCCCCTCGTCCAGCTCCGCGAGGTCGGCACCCCGGCTGCGGGGCGGTCGGGGGTACGCGCCGGCGGTGTCGATCCGCCGCAGCGCTTCGACGAAGGCGGCCAGGTCGACCGCGGCCGTGTCCGGGTCGTACCGGGCGGTGCTGGCGCTCTCGCCCGGCAGCCACTCGTAGACGGACCAGTCGAAGGGGTAGCCCTCGGCGGGACCGCCCATGGCCAGCGGCACGGGCAGGGCGAGCGGCAGGTGCGGGGCCAGCCGGGGCAGCCACTCGGCCTCCCGGGCCGCCTGCTGCGTGGCCCAGCCGATCCGGGGCAGCCGTACCGCCAGGTCGTCGCCGAGCCGGTAGACGTCGTGGTCCGTCCCGTGCGACGGAACGAGTCGGAGCGGCCGGTCGGCCCAGTGCGGGAACTGCCCGGCGAGCAGCCGTCGCACCAGGTCGACGTCGGTCAGCACCTCGTCGGCGTGCATCTTGATCCGGTTCACGGCGATCATCCTGGAGCGGCCCCGGTGCGGCCGCAATCGAGTTCAGTCCGTCCGGCGGCGCCAGGTCAGCGTCATGCCGAGGATCACCAGGCCGGCCGGCAGGGCCGCCACCAGCAGTCCCCGCCGCGGCGCCAGCCGCAGGCGCAGGGCTAGCCGGCGGTCCGGTTCCGGGGTCACCGCGTACTGCTGGCCCGTGGCGTCGGGGTCGAGCCGGCAGGTGAGGCGGTAGCCGCCGGCGGCGGGGGCGGCGAAGGTCGACACCCAGGTCCAGGTCGTGTCGTCGGTGGCCACCTCGGTCCACTCGACCATGTGCCCGGGCTCGTCCGCCGGCACCGGCCGCCCGTCCGGGCCGGTCACCCGGCACCGGTCGCCGTCCGGGGCGCCGGCCGGCCGGGTGGCCCAGACGGCGTACCGGCCGGGGGTGAGGTCGACGGTGAGGTCGTCGTAGCGCGGGCCGGCGAGGCGGAGCGGGAGGGGCGCGGGCTCGGCCGCCGGCGAGAGGGCCCGCTGGACGGCCGGCACGGCGGTCAGCAGGCCGAGGCAGCCGACCAGCACAAGGACGCCGGCCACCGCCAGCGCCAGCCGCCTGCCCATGGGGGCAGGGTAGTGCCGGGCCGGCGTCCCCGGCAGGCTAGCGTCGGTGCGTGAGCACCGGATCCCCGCGCGTCCTCCCGGCCGACAGCGGCATCGCCGAGGCCGCCGTCGTCCTGCGCTCCGGCGGGCTGGTCGCCTTCCCCACCGAGACCGTCTACGGGCTGGGCGCGAACGCGCTGGACGCCCGGGCGGCCGCCCGGATCTTCGAGGCGAAGGCCCGCCCCGGCTTCGACCCGCTGATCAGCCACCTGGCCGACGCCGCCGACCTGCCCGGTCTGGTCGGCGCGGTGCCACCGGCGGTGGCCGCGCTGGTGGAGCGCTTCTGGCCCGGCCCGCTCACCCTGATCGTGGACCGGCCGGCCGTGATCCCGCCGATCGTCACGTCCGGGCTGGACACCATGGCCGTCCGGGTGCCGGACGAGCCGTCCGCGCGGGCGTTGATCGCCGCCGCCGGGGTGCCGGTGGCCGCGCCCAGCGCCAACCGGTTCGGGCAGCTCAGCCCCACCCGGGCCGAGCACGTGGTGGCCGGGCTGGGCGCCGCCGTGGACGTGGTGCTCGACGGCGGCCCGACCCGGTGCGGGATCGAGTCGACAATCGTGGACGCCCGCGGCGAGCGGCCGGTGGTGCTCCGGCTGGGCGCGTTGCCGGTGGAGGCGCTGGTCGAGGCGGTCGGACCCGTCGAGGTACGCCCCGGCAGCTCCGGCCAGCCGGTCGCGCCCGGGACGCTGGCCGCGCACTACGCCCCGCGTACCCCGTTGCGGTTGGGCGCGGCGGCCGAGGGGGACGGCGGCCGGCGGGGGTTCCTGGCCTTCCGGGAGCGGCCGGCGCGGGGTGACTGGGCGGCGGTGGAGGTGCTGTCGCCCGAGGGTGACCTGACCGCGGCGGCCGCGCGGCTCTTCGACGCCCTGCACCGGCTCGACGCGACCGGGGTGACCGAGATCGTCGCCGAGCCGGTGCCGGAGGTCGGCGTGGGCCGGGCGATCAACGACCGGCTCCGGCGCGCCGCCGCCACCTGGCGCTGACCCGTCAGAGTGCCAGTTCGCCGACCACCTGATCGCCGCTCAGCTCGCCGGTGAGCCGGAAGCCGAGCCGGCGGTAGAAGCGCTCCGGGCCGTGCGGGCCGGGCGCCCAGGTGACGAACATCCGGTCCGCGCCCCGGCGGCGCAGCTCGTCGGCGAGCGCCGCCACGGCGAACCGCCCGTAGCCCCGGCCCTGCTGGTCGGCGGCGATGTTCAGCCGCCACAGGCCGGAGCGGACGTCGGCCGGGTCCTGACCCCACCGGATGTCGAGGAAGCCCATCAGGAAGCCCACCGGCCGGTCGCCGTCGACGATGAGCCGTGGCCAGGCGACCGCCGGCTGGGCGTACGCCTCGGCGAGCGACCGGGCGACCGGGGCGACCAGCCCCTCCTGGTCGGGACGGACGGCGATCGCGCAGGCGGCCAGGACGTTGTCCGGGGTGATCTGCTCCAGGTGAGGTGACGGCACCGCCGCACCCTAGCCGCGGCCCCGGCCCGCGATCGATCCCATTTACGCCGTCGGCATGGCCGGGGCCGGTGGGGGTAGGAGTACGGGCAACAACCCCCCGAAAGTGAGGTGTCATGCCAATGCCGACCGCACGCGAGATCATGACCAGCGACGTGAGCTGTGTCCGGGAGCAGGACGACCTCCGGACCGCCGCCCGACGGATGGCCGAGCTCGGGGTGGGCTCGCTGCCGATCTGCGGCGAGGACAACCGCCTCAAGGGCATGGTGACCGACCGCGACATCGTGGTGAAGGTGCTGGCCACGGGCAAGGACCCGGCCGACGTGACCGCCGGTGAGCTGGCCCAGGGCGAGGCCGTGACCATCGGCGCGGACGACGACGCCGCCGAGATCCTGCGGACCATGGGCGAGCACAAGGTACGCCGGCTGCCGGTGATCGACGGGCACGAGCTCGTCGGCATCGTGGCCGTCGCGGACGTGGCCCGCTCGCTGCCCGAACGCCCGGTGGGCGACCTCATCGAGGCGATCTCCGAGCGCTCCTGACCGCGACCCGCACAGCACCGCTCGCCGCCCCTCCGGCCCCGCGCCGGAGCGGGCGGCGAGCCGCGTCAGGGGGTCAGCGGCACGGTCTCGCCCCGGTGGACGGTGCGGACCTGGCGGATGAAGCCGCGCCGCCGGGCCTCCTCGATGAAGTGCCGCAGCGGGGAGCGGAACACCGGGTAGTCGTCGTAGTGGACCGGCACGGTGAGCCGGGGCCGGATCAGCTCCACCACGTCGGCGCCCTGCCGCGCGTCCATGGTGAGCAGGATGCCGGCGACCCTGGTGCCGCCGAGGTGGATCAGCATGGCGTCGATGTCCGGGAACCGTTCGGGGATCTGGGCGAGCTGCGGGCGGCGCAGGGTGTCCCCGGTGACGTAGAGCCGGAACCGGCGCTCGCCGGCGCGGTCCAGGTCGACCAGGGTGCCCATCACGTCGGGCATCAGCCGGTCCAGCACGCCGGGCCCGTGCTGGCCGGGCAGGGCGGTCAGCCGTAGCGTCTCGTCCCCGCGGTGCAGCTCGTACGAGCGCCAGGTGGGCAGGCCCTCCGCCGCCTGGAAGCCCCACCGGCGCAGCTTCCGTTCCGCCGCGGGCGTGGTGACGATCGGCAGGGCGCGGTCCAGTCCGCGCCGGGCCACCCGGTCGAAGTGGTCGCCGTGCAGGTGGGACAGGACCACCGCGTCCAACGTGGGCAGCTCTGGGATGGTCAGGGCCGGGTCGGTGCTCCGCTTCGACCAGAGCCCCTTGCCGAGGTAGGCGCGCTGCCCGCGGTGCAGGAAGTTCGGGTCGGTGAGCAGCGTGAACCCGCCGATCCGCAGCACGGTGGTCGCCGTACCGATGAAGGTCACCTCAGGCGTCATGCTCCTCGCCGTACCCCTGATCGGTCTCGCCATGCCCACGGGCGTCGGGTGGTGGGAGGCGGTCGATCAGCCGGGTCAGCGCCCCGTTGGCGAAGGTGGCGCCCAGGGCGGAGCCGGCGGCGATGCTCCAGCCGACCGGGCCGAGCGGGGTGCAGCCGAAGAATTGGCTGACGCCGGGTGTCTGCACCACGGCGACCAGGACGCCGATCGAGGCGGCGGTGGAGGCGAGCACGGTGGGGCTGGTCCCGCCGGCCAGCACGGTCTGGCCGAGCTGGGTGCCGACCAGCGAGGCGAGCGCCACCGTGCCCGCCCGGCGCTCCCGGCCGGTCCACCGGGCGAGCGTCCAGCCGGCGGTCGCGCCGAGCGTGGTGGCGCCGGCCCGGAGCGCGATCTCCCGGGTCAGCGTCCCGCCGAGCGAGGTGTCCGGCCCCTCCCGCAGCAGGTGGTCGGCCCCGTCAGCCCCGTCGGCGGCGGGCGGGCGGACCGCGATGGCCAGCGCGGGCGCCAGGTCGGTGAGCAGGTTGACCAGGAGCAGTTGCCGGCCGGTGAGCGCCGAGCGGCCGGTGCTGGCGGCGGTCAGCACGCTGAACGCGATCTCGCCGAGGTTGCCGCCGACCAGGATGCTCAGCGCGTGGCGGACCGACGACCACATGGCCCGGCCCTCCACCAGGGTCGCGATGATCGTCTCCAGCCGGTCGTCGGTGACCACCAGGTCGGCGGCGGCGCGGGCCGCGGGGGTGCCGCGCTGGCCGAGCGCGATGCCCACGTCGGCGAGCCGGATCGCCGGGGCGTCGTTGGCGCCGTCGCCGGTCATCGCCACCGTCCGGCCCCGGTGTTGCAGGGCCTGGATGATCCGCACCTTGTGGGCCGGGGTGCAGCGGGCCACCACGTCGGTGGCCATGAGCCGCTCGGCGAGGGCCTCGTCGTCGAGCCGGTCCAGCTCCGTGGCGGTGACCACCCGCTGGTCCCCGTGGTCGGGGCTGATGGTGTCGGCGATCGCCTCGGCGGTGGCCGGGTGGTCCCCGGTGATCATGATGGTGTGCACGCCGGCCTGCCGGATCCGCCGCACCGCGGGCGCGGCGCTCTCCCGCACCCCGTCGGCGAGGGCCAGGAAGCCGACGAAGACCAGCCCGTCGACCTGCTCGTCGGTCACCGACTCGGCGCCCACCGGGCACTCGGCGACGGCCAGAATGCGGTGACCGGCTCCGGCCCGCTCGGCGAGCAGTGCGTGGAGCGCGTCGCGGCCGGCCGGATCCAGCGGCGTGTCGCCCCCGGTGGTGCGCCGGGCCGCGCAGCGCGGCAGCACCGACTCGGGCGCGCCCTTCACGCTGAGCAGCAGCCCGTCGGCGGTGCGACCGACGGTGGCGTGGTAACCCCGGGACGGCTCGAACGGCAGCCCGCCCACCGCGGTCCAGTCCGGTGCCCCGGTCTGCTCCACCGCGCCGGCGGTGCGCGCGCCGCGGCGTACCGCACGGTCGGTCTGCTGGGGCAGCTCGTCCGGGTCGGCCGCCGCGGGGGTGGCCCGCAGCGCCGCGGCCAGGACCAGCCGGAGCGAATTGTCCAGCCGCTCCGGCGAGGCGTACCGGTTGTCGCCGCTGCCCACCCCGGCCAGCAGCAGTTTTCCCTCGGTGAGGGTGCCGGTCTTGTCGAAGCAGAGCACGTCGACCCGGCCCAGCGCCTCGATGGTCCGCGGGTTGCGGACCAGCGCGCCGTGCTCGGCCAGCCGCCGCGCCGCCGCCAGCTGGGCGGCGCTGACCAGGAACGGCAGCCCCTCGGGCACCGAGGCGACGGCCAGGTTCGCGGCGGTCGCCGCCGTCTCCGCCAGGGGTACGCCCCGCAGCAGCCCCGCCCCGGCCACCGCGATCGCCGACCCGGCCGCCAGCGGCACGGCCGCGCTGGTCAGCTTCCCGAGCCGGGTCTCCACCCCGCTGGCCGGCGGCGCCTCCCGGGCCAGGGCGAGGCTCCGCCCCGCCTCGGTCTCCTCGCCGGTGGCCACCACCACGGCGGTGCCGTGGCCGGCGGCGACCGTGGTGCCCTCGTAGAGCATCGAGTGCCGCTCGGCCACCGCCGCGGCCACCACCGGCTCGGCGGTCTTGCCCACGGGCAGCGACTCGCCGGTCAGGGACGACTCGTCGGCCTCCAGCCCGTCGCTGGTCAGCACCCGGCAGTCGGCCGGGACGGCGTCGCCGGGCCCCACCGCGACCACGTCCCCGGCCACCAGTTCCTCCGCGGCCACCACCCGCTCCGCGCCGTCGCGCAGCACCCGGGCGGTCACCGCCGAACGGGACAGCAGCTCGGCCAGGGAACGTTCGGTGTTGTGCTGGTGCACCGCGCCGAGCAGCGCCGAGCCGCCCACCACACCGCCGACCAGCGCCGCGTCGACCAGCGAGCCGAACGTGGCGGAGAGCACCGCCCCGGCGGCGAGCACCGGGGTGAGCGGGTTCGACAGCTCGTCCACGAACGCGCGCAGCAGCCCGGTGGGGCCGTGCCCGTCCCCGGACACGGCGCGCCGGCGGCGGGCCGCCTCCTCGCCGGTCAACCCCTCGGCGTGGGCGCCGAGCTGGTCGAGGACGGTCTCCACCGGCATCAGGTGCCAGGCGGTGAGCGCGGGCGCCGGCGTACGGGTCCGGTCCGGCAGCCGCCGGGCCCGCCAGACGCCGTGTGCGAAGGCGAGGGCGGCGGCCCCGTTCACCGCGGCGAGGGTCCGGCCGGGCAACCGCTCCCGGTCGGCGGTGAACGCGCCGAGCGCCCCGAGCCCGGTGCCGGCCATCGCGATCCGGATGTTCTGCCCGGTCACCCGCCGGGCCACCCCGGTCGCGTCGATGAGCAGGGCGGGGATCCGCAGGTCGTCCCCGACCAGCAGGTGCGCGCCCCAGGGCGGCAGGTCCTCCGGGGCGGAGACGCCCAACCCGCAGTCGGCGGCGCCGAGCGCGGCCCGGTCGCCGGAGACCACCATCACCACCGCGCCCTCGCGTTGCAGGTCGCGGACCGAGTCGGCGACCCGGGGGCCGCCGGGCACCAGGGCGTCGGCGAAGTCGTACCGGCCGTCGTCGTCGCCGGCGACCACGAGCCGCAAGCCGGCGTGGCGGGCGGCGGTCGCCAGGGCGTCCACCCCGGGCACCGGTTCCGGCTCGACCCGCAGCACGGCGGCGAGCCGGCCGCCCTCGGCCAGCCCGAGCAGCCGGCCGCCGTCGGCGCGCAGCCGCGCGCTGTCCGGGGTGTCACCGGGGTCCTCGGCGTCCATCCGGTCCAGCGGGCCGAGCCGCCAGCCGTCGGCGTTCCGGACGGCGTCCGGGGCGGCCGGGTCGAACAGGGCGAACGCCCGGGCGGCCACCTGGCCGGTGTCCGCGCCGGGCAGCGGCGCCAGGTCGGCCAGTACGCCCCGGTCGGAGCCGAGCACCGTGGCGTCCAGCAGCACCGTGTCGATCCGGTCCAGTTCGCGCAGCACGCTGCGGTCCATGGCGATCACACCGCGCCGGGCGAGCATCCGGCCGAGTTGGGCGGCGTAGCCCTCACGGCCGCTGCCCGGGGCCTTGGGTAGTGACGACAGGGCCAGCGCGGCGGCCCGTTTCCCGCCGATCACCGGGACCGCCGCCGCCCCGGCGGCCGCGCCGGCCGCCAGCGTCCGGCTCACGTAGCGCTCGGCCGGTCCGTCCGGTTTGGGGCAGGGCCGCTCGCCGTCCGGCACCCGGGCGACCGCGCGGTCCGGCTCGCCGGTCAGCCGCGGCTCGGCCTTCGACCAGGCGGCGAGCTGGGCCCGTGCCTCGCCCCACTGCACCACCCGCTGCGCGCCGTCGAGCACGATGCCGGCCCAGCCGCCGGTGAGCCCCTGGACGACCGCCTCGGCGAGCGGGAAGAGCAGGTCGGCGCGGGGATCGGCGCGCAGGCCCCGGTCGGCGAGCGCGTGCAGCTTCGGGTGCAGGTCGACCGCGCCGAGGAGGCCGGCCACCTCGCCGGGGACCGGGGCGAACGGCAGGATCCGGGTGGCCGCCGAGATGGTCAGGCCGAGCGCGTCCGAGGCGAGCGCACCCATGGTGCGGGGAGTGCGCGGCCCTTCCTCGGGCGGGTGGGGCGGCCGGATCTCCGGGTCCGGCTCGTGCGGGCACACGCGCTCCGTCCGCGCCACGGTGGCGATCAGGTCGCGCAGCTTCGGCTTCGGCTCCTCGACCGCCACGATCACCCGGCCCGACGGCGCGTTGACCCGGGCCCAGGCCACCCCGGGCAGTGCCTCCAGCGCCGCCTCGACCTGCCGGGCCAGCCGGTCACCGCCGTCCTGGCAGACGCCGTGCACCTCGATGTGGTGCCGGCCGTCGCGCGACCAGACCCGGCGCCGGGTCAGCCCGGCGAGGCGGGCCAGCCGGGTGGCCGCGGCGCCCACGCTGCCCGCCGCCCCGGCGACGCTGTCCGGCACGGCGTTCCGGGCCGTGCCCGGCAGGGCCGATCCGACGGTACGGGCGGTGTCCGGCACGGCGGTGGCGACCGTGCGCGCGGCCCGGGCCACCGCGTCCGGCAGGGTGGCCGGCGACAGCAGGAGGCCGGCGACGCGGCCCAGCGAGGTCATCGAGGGATGCGGCCGGGCTGCCGGCCCCGCTCCCCGGTGCTCCCGTCGTCGTAGCCGTACGCCATCTCGCCTCCCACGCCTCGTCCCGGCGGCCCGACTTCCCGGCCGGGCGTCCGTTATGCCCCCTGGGCGGGGGAAGTTTCCGCACTTCTCGGGGCATGGACGGCGAGGCCGGTGGAATGCCGCCCGGACAGCGATGTCGTCGTCGGAACCGGGGAGGCGCGGATGAGCACGCTGACACGAAACCTGAGCGGGTCGCGCGAGATGGTCAAGACGTACTGCCGGCGGGTGGAGATCCCGGTGCTGGGCGAGGTGGCGGTGCCCCCGCCGGACAAGCTGACCTACTACGCGGGGCTGGGCGTGCTCGCCGCGCTCCAGGTCATCGAGTGGCCGCTGGCCCTGGTCATCACCGCCGGGCACCTTCTGGCCGACCAGCACTACTCCGGTCTGGTGAAGGGGGTGGGCGAGGCGCTGGAGTCGGCCTGACGAGACGGGGCTCACCGTTGACCTCAATCCCGGTTGAGGTCCGAGGCTTGGGTCCATGTCGACAGCCACCGCCGTACCGCCGGCCCCGCCCGCACACCTCTGGTCGCCGCGGCTGCGCGCCATGACCGTGGGCAGCGTCGCCCTGGTGTCGCTGCTCGCCTTCGAGGCCCTCGCCGTGGGCACCGCCATGCCGACGGTCGCCCGCACCCTGGACGGGCTCGGCCTCTACGCGCTCGCCTTCGCCGGACCCTTCGCCATCGGTGTGGTCGCCATGGTCGCCTCCGGCATCTGGTGCGACGCCCGGGGGCCGCGCCCGGCGATGTGGCACGGGGTGGCCTGGTTCGTGGCGGGCCTGGTGGTGGCGGGCGCCGCGCCCACCATGGAGGTACTGGTCGTCGGGCGGGTCGTGCAGGGCTTCGGTTCCGGGCTGCTCTCCGTCGCGCTCTACGTGATCGTCGGGCAGGCGTACCCGGAGGAGTTGCGGCGGCGGGTGTTCGCCGCGTTCGCCGCGGCCTGGGTGATTCCGTCGCTGGTCGGTCCGGCGCTGGCCGGGCTGATCGTCGAGCACCTGGGCTGGCGCTGGGTGTTCCTCGCCGTGCCGGCCGTCGCGGTGCCCGCGGTTCTGCTGATCCAGCCGGGGCTGCGGGCGCTCGGGGCGACCGCACCGAGCCGGCCGTCGGCCGGCGCGCTGGCCCGGGTCGTCTGGGCCTGCGGGGCGGGGGCGAGCGCCGCACTGCTGCACTACGGGGGGCAGCAGCGCGGCGTGCTCGCCGCCGGGCTGATCGGCGCGGCGCTGGTCGGGCTGCTGGTCTGCGTGCCGCGGCTGCTGCCGGCCGGGTTCCTGCGGGCGGCGCGAGGGCTGCCGACCGTGATCGGCCTGCGCGGCCTGGCGTCGGCGGCGTTCGTCGGGGCGGAGGTGGTGATCCCGCTGATGCTGTCCCGCGAGCGGGGCTTCTCGCCGACCGCGGCCGGCCTGGTGCTGACCGTCGGCGCGCTCTCCTGGTCGGTGGGCTCGTGGATCCAGGGCCGGATCGCCACGCCGCGGTCCGCCGCCACCCTGCCCCGGGCCGGGCTGGCCTGCATCGCCGTCGGCACGGCCGGCGTCGCGCTGGCCCTCCTGCCGGCCCTGCCGGTGGCGCTCGCGGTGCTGGCCTGGGCGGTCGCCGGCCTCGGCATGGGGTTGCTCTACCCGTCCCTGTCGGTGCTCACCCTGGACCTGTCCGCACCCGCC
The DNA here is from genome assembly GCF_053890995.1 of Micromonospora sp. I033. NCBI lineage: Bacteria > Bacillati > Actinomycetota > Actinomycetes > Micromonosporales > Micromonosporaceae > Micromonospora > Micromonospora sp. I033. Next base: position 47,869 of record NZ_JBSSLX010000006.1, read on the forward strand.
GAGCAGGGCCGGAACAGTTCGGCGCTGCAACTGGGCGACTCGCTGTCCGCCGCCACCGTGCTGGCGTTGACCGGGGCCGTGCTGGCCGCCGGCTCCGCTCCCGGCCGGGCCAGCTACGCGGTCACCCTGGCCGTGGCGGCCGGCTGCGGGCTGCTCGGCGTGCTGCTGGCCGGCCGCGTGGTGCGGCGGGCACCGGCGACCACCTGACCACCGGATCCGCCCGCGCCGCCCGGCCCCGGCCCGCAGGATCGGGGTACGGGGGCCGGCGCGTCACGATCCGGCCCGCCGGCCCGTCCGGTGGACGGACGCGGGAGAGGAGCGACGATGCGGGTGCTGGTGACCGGGGCGAGTGGACGGCTCGGGCGGGTGGCGTTGCCCCGGCTGCGCGACGCGGGGCACACCGTCCGGGCGGTGAGCCGCCGGTCCCGCGGCGACGCCGGAGTGGAGTGGGTGGCGGCCGACCTGGCCACCGGTGAAGGGCTTGCCGCGGCGGTCGACGGGGTCGATGCGGTGCTGCACCTCGCCTCCTCACCCGACCGGCGCACCTACGAGATCGACGTGCTGGGCACCCGCCGGCTGGTCCTGGCCGCCGGGCACGCCGGGGTCGGCCACCTGGTGTACGTCTCGATCGTCGGCGTGGACCGGGTGCCGCTCGGCTACTACCGGCACAAGCTGGCGGCCGAGCAGGTGGTGGCGGCCGGGCCGGTGCCGTGGAGCGTGCTGCGGGCGACCCAGTTCCCGGAGTTCCTGGAGGAGTTGCTGCATGCCGCGAGCCGGCTCGGCCCGGTGCTCGGGGACCGGGCGGTGCTCGCGCAGCCGGTCGACCCAGGCGAGGTGGCGGGCCGGCTCACCGCGATGCTGGCGGCCGGCCCGTCGGGCCGGATCGAGGAGTTCGGCGGCCCGGAGGTGCTCCGCTACGACGAGGCGGTCCACGCCTGGCGGGCCGCCCGGCGGTCGCGACGGCCGTTGCTCCCGGTGCGGATCCCGGGGCGGCTCGGCCGCGAGTTGCGCGCCGGCGGGCTGACCACCACCGCCACCCCGACCGGCACCCGCACCTGGGCCGACCACCTCGCTGACACGTACGGGGGAACCGGCCGGAGATGAAACCTCTTGCGGTTCCGGGCCGTCCTACCGTGGCCGCATGCTGGTCTTCGTCACCACCGTGATCCTGTACGTCTTCGGCTTCGTCTTCCTCTACGGCGTGATCCGGCTCGGGGTCCGGCACGGCATCGAGGACGTGGAGGCCCACCGCGTCAACCAGTTGCGGGCCGAGGAGCTGGCGGCCCACCAGGACCGCACGTTCGCCCGTGAGAACGCCTTCCTCACCGGGAGCTGACGTCCGGCATCCGGGCCGGTCGGGACGTCGGTGAGCGGTGTCGCCCGGCGGGTGCGAGGATCGCACCCGTGATGGGGACGCTGAAGACCGAGCCCGCCCGTACCCGACTGGACTTGCTGGCGGCGCCGGTGGCCGCGGCGATCGAGCGGTGGCCGGACGAGGCGCCGGTGGACGTGGACGACGTGCTGGTCGCCCCGATCGACGCCGAGCTGGCCGACACGGCGGCGTTCTGCGCGGCGTACGAGGTGGGGCTGGAGGAGTCGGCCAACTGCGTGGTGGTCGCCGGCAAGCGGGGCGGCGAGACCCGGTACGCGGCCTGCATCGTGCTCGCCACCACGCGGGCCGACGTGAACGGCGTGGTCCGCAAGCTGCTCGACGTGCGCAAGGCCAGCTTCGCGCCGATGGCCGACGCGGTCGAGCTGACCGGGATGGAGTACGGCGGGATCACCCCGATTGGGCTGCCGGAGGACTGGCCGATCCTGGTCGACTCGCGGGTGATCGCCACGCCGCACGTGATCATCGGATCCGGCGTACGGCACAGCAAGATCGCGTTGCCCGGGCCGGCGCTCGGCGCGCTGCCCGGGGCAACGGTGGTGGAGGACCTGGCCCGGCCCGCCTAGGCCCTCACTCGCATCGATCTTGTTCCACGTGAAACATCAGGCGGCGGACTCGCGCTGCGCCACCTCGTGGAGGGCGGCGAGCAGGGTCTCCGGCTCCTGGGCGCCGGTCACGGCGTACTTCCCGGCCAGCACGAAGGTCGGCACGCTGGAGATGCCGAGCTGGTGCGCGGCGCTCAGGTCGGCGGCCACCTCCCGGCGGCCGAGGTTCGACGCCAGGTACTCCCGGGTCTCGGTCTCGTCCAGGCCGACCTCGCCGGCGAGCGTGACCAGGGCGTCGAGCGACCCCACGTCGATGCCGTCCTGGAAGTGCGCCCGGTAGAGCCGCTCGACCAGTTCCGCGGCCCGGCCCCGCTCGTTGGCGAACCGGACCAGCCGGTGCGCGTCGAAGGTGTTCGCGGCCACCGCGCGGTCGAAGTGCATGTCGATCCCCGCGCCCTTGGCGACCCGGGTGACGTGGGCGGCCATGCCCTCGGCCTTGTCCCGGCCGCCGAACTTCGCGCCCAGCGCCTCGATCAGCGGCTTCGCCTCGGTCACCGGCGTCGGGTCGAGCTGGAACGGCCGGTACCGGACGGTCACCTCGCCGTCGTAGCTCGCCAGGGCCTGCTCCAGCCGGCGCTTGCCGATCCAGCACCAGGGGCAGACGACGTCGGCGTAGATCTCGATCTCCATGACCAGCGACAACCCGCCGATCAGGAGATCTGTTCCCGGACCTGACGCTTGAGCCGGGCCAGGATGGCGGTGCCACCGCGGACCCGGAGCGGGCTGATCGCCTGGGCCAGGCCCATCCGCTGGTAGAGGTCGTCCGGCACGGCCAGCACCTCCTCGGCGGTCGCCCCGGCCAGCCCCTCGGCGAGGATGCCGGCGAACGCCCGGGTGGTCGGCGCCTCCGGCGGGCAGTCGAAGACCGTGCTCACGGTCTTGTCCGGGTTGACCTCGGCGCGCAGGAAGAACGCGGTCTGGCACTCCGGGACCTGCTCAAGGTCGTCCCGCTCCACTCCCTCGGGCAGCGGCGGGATCACGTCGGAGAACTCCAGCAGCATCTCCAGCACCACGTCGCGCGGGGCGCCGGCGAACTCGTCGACGATCTCGGCCAGCTTGCTCGGCATCTCGGACATGACCGCCAGGCTACCGCCGGTGACCCGGCGCCCTCCGGGGTTGGCCGGGAGGGCACCGGGTCGGCCGGATCACATGTTCGGGGCGGCCTCGCTGATGTCGCTCAGCGCGGAGTTCGGGTCGAGCTGCATGGCCAGGTCGCCGAGGGAGACGATGCCGACCAGCTTGCGATCGGTGTCGCAGACGAGCACCCGCCGGATGTTGCGCTCGCGCATCAGCGCGGCCGCCTCGCCCGCGGTGCAGTGCTGCTCGATCATCACCACCTCGCGGGTGATGATCGAGCCGATCGTGGTGCTCGCCGGGTCGGCCCGCTCGGCCACGGCCCGAACCACGATGTCGCGGTCGGTCAGCATGCCGGCGAGGGTGGCCCCGTCGGTGACCACCACATCGCCGATGTCCGACTCCTTCATCACCCTGGCCGCCTCGTCCAGCGGAGTCTCCGCGGGCAGGTAGACCACCTGCTTGGTCATCACGTCGCTGACCCGGTACATGAGAGCCCTCCGAAACACCTCGGTCGATCCGTCTGCGGTACCCCGTGGCGCGACCGCTACACCCCGGTGCGGCGCGCCGCACCCGCCTCGTCGAGCAGACGCTCGACCAGGCCGTCCACCGGCAACTCGATCCGCTCGCCGGAGGCGCGGTCACGCAGCTCGACGTACCCCTCGGCCAGCCGGCGGCCGACCACGACGGCGCGCGGGATGCCGATCAGCTCGGCGTCGGTGAACTTCACCCCGGCCGAGACGTGGGTGCGGTCGTCGACCAGCACCCGCAGGCCGGCGGCGGAGAGCCGCCCGCCGAGCTCCAGCGCCGCGTCGAGCTGCGGCCCCTTTCCGGCCGCCACGAGGTGTACGTCGCAGGGTGCGACCTCGGCCGGCCACACCAATCCCCGGTCGTCGTGGTGCTGCTCGGCCACCGACGCGACCGCCCGCGAGACGCCGATGCCGTAGCAGCCCATGGTGGGCCGGACCGGCTTGCCCTCCGCGCCGAGCACGTCGACCGCGAAGGCGTCGGTGTACCGGCGGCCGAGCTGGAAGATGTGCCCCACCTCGATGCCCCGCCGCATGGTCAGCTCACCGTCGCCGCAGGCCGGGCAGGGGTCGCCCGGACGCACCTCGGCGGCCTCGATCGTGCCGTCCGGGGTGAAGTCCCGCCCGCACACCACATCGGTGGCGTGCCGACCCGGCTCGTTCGCGCCGGTCAGCCAGGCGGTGCCGGTGACCACCCGGGGGTCGACCAGGTAGCGGACGCCGTGCTTGGCGAGGATCTGCGGCCCGAGGTAGCCGCGGACCAGCTCCGGGTGCGCCGCCCAGTCGTCGAAGACGCCCACGGTGGCCGGTGCCAGCGCCGCCTCGACCCGCTTCAGGTCCACCTCGCGGTCGCCGGGCAGGCCGATCACCAGCAGCTCCGCCCGCTCGGCGCCCGGCCGCCGCACGGCCAGCACCACGTTCTTCAGCGTGTCGGCGGCGGTCCAGTCGGTCCGGCCAGCCAGAGCGCGGGCGTTGGCCAGCTCGACCAGGGACGCGATGGTCGGCGTCTCCGGGGTGTCGTGCACCTCGGTCGCCGGGTGCCCGTCCGGGTCGCCGGCGGCCGGCGCGCGGGTCACCACGGCCTCGGTGTTGGCCGCGTAGTCGCAGGTCGTGCAGCCGACGTAGGTGTCCTCACCGACCGGGGTCGCGGCCAGGAACTCCTCCGAGGCCGAGCCGCCCATCGCCCCGGACATCGCGTGCACCACGGTGAAGTCCAGCCCCAGCCGGGTGAAGATCCGCTGGTAGGCCTCGCGGTGGCGGTCGTAGGCGGCCTGGAGCCCCGCCTCGTCCAGGTCGAAGGAGTAGGCGTCCTTCATCAGGAACTCGCGCCCGCGCAGCAGGCCGGCGCGGGGGCGCGCCTCGTCCCGGAACTTGGTCTGGATCTGGAACAGCGTCACCGGGAAGTCCCGGTACGAGCTGAATAGGTCCTTCACCAGCAGCGCGGCCATCTCCTCGTGGGTCGGGGCGAGCAGGTGCTCGGCGCCCTTCCGGTCCGCCAGGGTGAAGATGTCGTCGCCGTACTCCGTCCACCGCCCGCTGGTCCGGTACGGCTCGGCCGGCAGCAGCGCCGGGAAGTGCACCTCCTGGTCACCGATCGCCGCCATCTCCGCGCGGACGATCTCGGTCACCCGGTCCAGCACCAGCTTGCCCAGCGGCAGCCAGGTGTAGCCGCCCGGCGCGGCGCGGCGTACGTAGCCGGCGCGGAGCAGGAGCCGGTGGCTCGGCACCTCGGCGTCGGCCGGGTCCTCGCGCAGGGTCCGGAGCAGCAGAGTCGACATGCGCAGCAGCATTGAGGCAGCCTACGGCGGGCGGCATCGGCGGGCGATCGTATTCGCCGCCGTTCCGTTGGATCATGGCGGCGTGGACTTCGAGTTGGAACCGCCGGACGGAGTGGGCCCGCTACGCCTGGGCATGACGCTGGACGCGGCCCGATCCGCCCTCGCCGGGCTGGGCGAGCTTTCCGGCCCGCTCCATGCGAACCGGCCGGGTGGCGGACTGGGCCTCGCCGTGGGGACGGGCGTCGGTGGGCGGGTGAACTCGGTCGAGCTGTACCGCCCGCAGGCGCTGGACGTGGTCCGCTACCGGGACGTCGACGTCTTCGGGCTGCCCGCGGAGGAGGTCGTCCAGCGGCTACGGCGGCACGCCCGGGTCCTGCCCGACGAGGAGGACGAGGGCTGCTTCATCGCGCCCGACCTGCTGCTCTCCCTGTGGCGGCCATTCGTCTCCGACGACCCGGAGGAGAGCCAGGGCTACTACTTCAGCTCGGTTCTGGTCGCCCGCCCCGGTTACTACGACACCCCGGCGCAGGCCGCGGCTCGCCTGGCGGCGGGCGGCACCCCGGGCTACTGAGCCTGATTGTGTCTGTGCGGCGGCGGTGGGTGGAACGCGGACCCTGTCCGGGATGGAGGGTGCCGGCGTGGGGTAAGAGAGCGGGATGGACCAGAGGCCTCGGCTCACGCTGACTTCCGCTGTGCTGGATGCGCCCGACGCGCGCGACCTGGCCGCGTTCTACGAACGGCTGCTCGGGTGGTCGCGGGGGGAGGACGAGTCGGACTGGGTCACCCTCGTCGCGCCGGACGGCGGGGCCGGGCTCTCGTTCCAGACCGAGCCGGCGTACGTGCGGCCGGTTTGGCCGGCGGGCCCGGGTGAGCCGCAGATGATGGCGCATCTCGACATCAAGGTCGACGACCTGGACGCGGCGTCCGCGTTCGCGGTGTCCGTGGGTGCCACGGTGGCCGACTTCCAACCGCAGGAGGACGTACGGGTGCACCTCGACCCGGCCGGCCACCCGTTCTGCCTCTATCTCTGATGGTCAGTGGCGCTTGGTGTGGGCGATGAAGGCGCGCCAGGTGCCGGGGGTGAAGGTGAGGACCGGGCCGGCCGGGTCCTTGCTGTCCCGGACACCGATCACACCGGGCAGGTTGTCGGCCACCTCGACACAGTCGCCCTGGGTGCCGCTGCGAGTGGACTTGCGCCAGGTCGCGCCGGTCAGCTCCATGACGTCATCACTTCCTTCATCAGCTCGGCGGACTGCTGGCGAGACAATGCCTCACTGCGCACGCTCTCCCACCTGGACAGCACGATAGCCACATCCTCGTCGTTGTCGACGACTACGCCACCGAGCTGGTTCTCCAGGTGGCCGACCCAGCCGCCGTCGGTCCCACGAGCCAGGGCAAAGGGCCCAACCAAGCCGACGTGCATGGTGACCTGCGTCGGAACGATGTGCACGTGGATGTGTGGCCGCTCAGCGCACCCGATCAGATGGGCGATCTGTTCGACCATGAGCCCCCGGAAACCCTCGTCCGCACGACGGAGGACCCACTCCTCAATCACCGCCACGTACTTGGGGTGGTCGGGACTGGAGAGAATGGACTGCCGATCCAGCCTGACTGCCAGCCGCCTCTCCACCTCGTCATCACTAATCATGTCGTCGGTGCGGATCATCGCTCGGGCGTAGTTCTCGGTCTGCAACAGCCCAGGAACGAGTGTGGGCTGGTAGGTCCGCAACTGCTGTGCCTGGCGTTCCGCTTCCAGCCAGGGGCGGAACCAGCTCGGCTGGCCGTCGCGTTCGGCGAGCTTCAGCAGTGACGTCAGCAGGCCGCCGGTGCCCAGCACCTCGTCCGCCCGCTTGAGGAAGAAGCGGTCCAGCGGTCGCTGGCCCAGCTCGACCGCCGACACCTGCGACCCGGAGAAGTGGACCAGTTTCCCGAACTCCTCCTGGCTCAGCTCGGCCTTCAGCCGTAGCCGCCGGAGTTGGGCACGGATCAGCTCCGCGGTCGGTTCGCTCTCCACGCTTCCTCCCCGATTTCCCGCCGCCTCCCCGGCGTCGCCGTCCACCGGCCAGCGCCGACGGGAGGCCGCCACGGACCGCCTCGACGGCTTCCGAGCGTAGTCGTGTCCTCAGCAGACTGTCACACGGCGAGCCGCCTCCCGTCCGGCCCGCTGCGGGGCCGTCCCCGAATCCCCCGATCACCTGGGGACGGCCCCTCCTCGCACCGGAGAAGCCGGAGAAGGAAGCCGCCATGAACCTCCCCGTGCCGCGCCTCGGGCCGTACCCCGACCGGCCGCGCCCTTATCCGCCGGACCAGCCGGCACACCTGCCCATTCGGCCGCTCTGGGTGTGCCGGGCCTGCGGGCTGCCGTGGCCGTGCGCCCAGGCGCGCCTGCTGCTCAAGGTCGAGTACGGCGACCACCCCGTCGACCTGGCCGTCTACCTGTCCGGGCTCTACCACGAGGCGACCCACGACCTGTTGCGGCTGAACCCGCACGACGGCCCGACGCCGCGCGAGCTGTTCGAGCGGTTCGTGGCCTGGGGGCCGTACCGGAAGGGAATCGTCGAAAATCGGTGACCGCGCCGGCAACCACGGCGCGGCGGGGTGGCGTCTGGGAAGGCGTCACGATGACGCACCACCTGACCCCAAGGATCGGCTCGTGTGGACCCTCTCCTGAGTGAGTTCGACTCGTTCGTGCGAACCCGTACCCCCGCACTGCTGCGCTCGGCCTACCTGCTGACCGGCGACCAGCACCTGGCCGAGGATCTCGTCCAGTCCGCCCTGGCCCGGACGCACCGCTCGTGGAGCAGGCTGCACGACAGCGGCAACGCCGAGGCGTACACCCGCAAGATCATGTATCACCTGCAGGTCTCCTGGTGGCGGCGCCGCCGGGTGGCCGAGTCGATGCCGGGCGACCTGCCCGAGCCGCGCGGAGGCGACTCGGCTCCCGACCACGCCCAGCAGACCACGCTCCGGCTGACCCTCCGGGCCGCGCTGGCGAAGCTCTCCGCCAAGCAGCGGGCCGTGCTGGTGCTGCGGTTCTTCGAGGACCGCACCGAGACCGAGGCCGCCGACCTGCTCGGCGTCACCGTCGGCACCGTCAAGAGCCAGACCTCGAAGGCCCTGGCCAAGTTGCGCACCGTCGCCCCGGAACTCGCCCAGCTCTACGTCACGGAAGGAAGCGCCCGATGAACCAGAACCGCCTTCGACTCGACCTGGCGGAGCTGGCCGAGGAGGTCACTCCGGTCGACCTGCGGGACCGGGCCCTCCGTACGTCACGCCGGCTCGGCATCCAGCGGGTCGTCGCCACCTCGGCCGCCGCCCTGGTGGTGCTGGCCGCCGCGACCGGGACCGCCCTCGCCATCCGGCCGGACGGCCAGGCCCCGCTGCCCGCGCCGGCCAACCCGTCGGTCACCAGCACCTGGCCGCCGGTCGAGGTCACCCCGACCCCGGCACCCAGTTCGTCGGCCAGCACCGGGCCGAGCACCGACCCCCGTCCCGACGGCGGCGGCCCGTCCACCACAGCGCGCTTCGGCCGGATCTTCTACGCCGCGTCCCCGGGGAGCACCGAGGCTCGCACCACCCGGCTGCGTTCCTGGACGCCCGGCGGCCAGCCGGTCACCTTGCTCAGCATGCCGACCAGCTCCGCCTGGTCGAACGCCGTGGTGTCGCCGGACGGCGAGCGGGTGGCGTGGGTGGACCTGGACGCCGTGCTCTGGGTGGCGGATCTCGACGGCGGGAACCGCCGCAAGCTGCGCACCGGGGTGGACGGCTCCTGCTGGGGCCCGGTCTGGCACCCGGAAGGCACGGCGTTGGGCATCGCCCTGGTCGATCCCTCCAACCCGGGGCGCAGCCGGCGGGGCAACCTCGACGTGCGGACCGGTGCCTTCACCGACCTGGCGCTGGACGAGGACGGCTGCCACCCGCTCTGGTCGGGTGACGGGCGCTACCTCGCCTACCCGGACGGGTCCACCGGGCGCGTGATCGTCGCAACCAGTGGTGGCGACCGCCTCCGTTCGATTCCGGGCCTGGGTGGCAACGCGAAGTACGACTGCTTCGACGTGGCCAGCCTCTCCCCGGACGGCTCCCGGATCGCCCTGTTCCGACGCGGACCGGGTGAGGAGGCCGGCGACGTGGCGCGTGAGCTGACCGCCGACGGGGTGTTCGACACGCGTACCGGCAAGGAGTTCGAGCTGCCGCTCGGCGCCCGGACGATCACCCAGGCCTTCTTCCGGCCCGACGGCACGCTCCTCGTCCGGGCCACCGGGCTGCGCGAGAACGTGCTGATCCTGGTCGCCCCGGACGGCCGGAAGCTCGGTGAGGTGTCGGAGCCGCCCGCGTTCGGCGAGCAGCAGATCATCGCGGTCGGCGGCTGACCGCCGTACGCGGAAGGGGCGGCCCACCCACCGGTGGGCCGCCCCTCGTCGCGGCGCGGTTCGGGTCAGCGCAGCACGGTGATGGCCCGGTCCGCGACCACGTGCTTCCAGGGCACGATCACCACGACCCCGTCCCGCTCCATGACCTTGGCCTCCTCGCCCTCGAAGCCGGCCGAGAGCGGCCCCTCGGCCACCGGGCTGACCGCGCCGGTGGCGGGATCGATCCGGACCAGCCGCGGCGGCTGCTTCCGCCGGTCGCCGGTCTCCCACGCCAGCAGCCCCTGCTCGTCCCGGCGGATCAGCTCGACCTTGCTGGGGCTGTGCCCGGACGAGACCCAGCGCCGCTTCCCGGTGGTCAGGTCGATCGCGATGATCTGGTTCGCCGACCGGCCCGAGTTCGGCACGTTCTTCGGGAACGTCGGGTGGTAGAGCGTGTCGTCGTCGGCGAGGAACTGGTAGACGGCCGGACCGTCGATCGCGTTGGAGCGGTTCGGCGGCACGTCCCACAGCTCGGTGCCGTCGATCGGGTCGGTGAACGAGGCCGTCTCCCGGCCGGTCTTCGGATCCCGCACCGTGTAGCTCTCATGCCCCAACCCGGGAAGGCTGATCAGCGGCCGCACGCTGAGCACGCCGTCGGTGACCTTCGCCTCGGGCAGCCGCTGCCGCCAGCGCACCTTGCCGGTGGCCGGGTCGACGGCGTCCACCTCACCGCCGACGGAGCAGCCGTAGGTGATCACGACCAGTTCGTCGGCGGCCCGCATGTCCTTGAATCCGCAGTCCCGGCCGGGCAGCAGCTTCTTTCCGGTGGTGCGCCACAACTGCTTCCCGTCGACCAGGGAGAACCCGATCATGGTGTCGTCGGAGCGGACGATCACCTGCTGCCCGGCGACGGCGAGGTCCGGCGCGGCCAGCGCGTCCCGGTCCTCGCGGACCGGCGCCGGGAACTTCGCCTGCCAGGTCAGCTTGCCGCTGGTCAGGTCGAAGCCGGCGACCGTGTTGCAGGATTCGTCGGAGCCGACCGCCACCGCGCCCCGGCCCTCGGTCACCGCCTGCGCGGCGACGCAGAGCGAGGTGCCGTCCGGTGCGGGCGCGCCCCACGCCTGCCCGCCGTCGGAGAGCCGGTAGGCGAGCAGCCCGTCCCCCTGCGCGCGGACCACGGTGTCACCGGCCAGCCAGGCGCCGAACATGTCCTGCTGGTCGTAGGTGGTCAGGCCGGTGTCCTGCCGCTCGGGGAAGTCCAGCACCCACGCGGTCTCCAGCTCGTCGTCGCCACCCGAGCCGCCGCCGACCAGCCGGGACACGCCCCAGGCGGTGCCGGCGCCGACGGCCAGCACGGCCACCAGACCGCCGGCGATCAGCAGCGCCAGGCGCCCGCGCCGCCCGGGCGCCGCCGGCGCGTTCCCGCCCGCCCCCGGCCAGCCCGGCGGCGGGTACGCGGGCTGCTGCCCCGGATACGCCGGCTGCCCCGGATACGCGGGCTGCCCGGGATACGCGGGCTGCTGCCCGGTGTACGCGGGTTGCCCCGGCGGCGGGTACTGCGGCTGCGGCGGGGCCGGCCAGCCGGCCGGTGCTCCGGGCTGCGGCTGCCAGGGGGACTGCGGGTTCGTCATCGTCGGCTCCTCGGGTTTCCGCTCACCGCGCCTGCGCCCGCACGTACGTCGCCCAGCCCGTCCGGAACTGGGCCAGCGGGACGCCGAGCACCTGCCGGCTGGCCTGGTCGGCGGTGGCGCCCTGGTAGCGGGCGGTCACGAACTGGAACAGCTTCTGTTCGCCGTACTTCTCCGCCAGGTGGGTCATCGCCGCGTGCCCGAGCCAGTAGTGGAAGCTGATCCGCCCCGTAATGTCCCAGTCGGCGTTGCTCGGCAGCGTGCCGTCCCAGTCGCCGGAGCGGACGAGCGACCGGGCCTGCGGGGTGCGGTCGCTGGACCGCAGCGGCTCGCCCCGGTGGGCCAGGTATTCCGCGAAGCCCTCCACGATCCAGTTCTCGATGCCGTCGAAGGAGTCCTGCTTGTCGGCGTCCTCCAGGCTGGCGACGAGCGAGTGCCCCACCTCGTGCCGGAAGATCTCCTGCGGACCCTGCCGGTCACCAGGGGTGAAGAACGACCGGTCGGCCACGTCGACCACGATCCGGCTGCCGCCGATGTCGACGCCCTGCTGCCGGTCGACGGAGACCATGCCGATCGAGACGCCCGCCTCGGTGGTCTTCTCCTTGTTGATCCGGTAGAGCGAGCCGAGGTCGGACTTCCCCTTGACCAGGCTGATGACGAAGCCCTTCGGGATGTTCGCGGTGACCCCACCGGCCTGCCAGGCGGCGAAGTCGTCGGCCACCGCCGCCTCGGCCACCGGCGCGTAGCGCTTCGCCTCGGCGGCCAGCGCGGCGTCGGTGATGACCAGGGTGTGCCCGGTGCGCTCGACGTGGATGTCGCGCCACTTGTCCCAGGGACCGGGGTAGTAGACGGTCTTCGAGTTGCCCAGCGCGGCGGGCGCCCCGGTGACCGCGGTGACCTTGAGCGGTGCGCCCTGGCTCTCCCGGACGACGGTCCAGCGGTACCACTCGGCGACCGGGGTGAGGTCGTAGCCCTCGAACTGGTGCACGAAGGAGACGTCGAGCTGGAAGCTGACCCCGCGGCCGAAGCTGTCGGTGGTGCGTCCCTGCTGGGCGACGGTCCGGTACTGGCCGACCGCCAGCGGCAGCTTGCCCAGGTTGGTGAAGAGCCGGGTCTGGCCGGCGACCAGGTCCTTGCGGGCCGGGTCGAAGGGGGCCAGATAGCCCTTCAGGTCCTTGTCGGCCAGGGCCCTGCTGTGCCGGGCCAGCAGGTCGTCCAGCTCCTGCTGGGTGACGGTCACCCCGTTCGCCGCGGCGGCGGCCTTCGGTGTCGCGCCCTCGCCGCGGTTGCTCAGCCCGACGCCCACGCCGATCGCCGTGCCGGCGCAGAGGGTGAGCACCAGCGCCCCGGCGCCGAGCCCGATCCACAGGCCGCGCCGGGACCTCGGCCGTGGCGGCGGGGCCGGCGGGTACGGCCCGAAGCCCGGCTGCCCCGGCCCGCCCGGGTAGGCCACCGGCGGGCCGTAGCCGGGTGCCGGGGGAAAGCCCGGTGGCGGGCCCGGATGGGCCTGGCCCGGCGGGTGCGGCTGACCGTCGGCCGGGAAGGCGGCCGGGTGTCCCTGGGTCATGCGTTCCTCGTCAGCGCCGGAGGTGGCCAGCCGCAGCGGCGGGCGCCTCCCGCCCCCGGACCGGATGACGGGCATCATCATCCACAATCCGGTGGGCGGATTCTGCCCCGCACCCAGCAAGCGGGACATTTGTCCCGATGACTCTTCTCACGGTCTCCCGTCGATGACCTCCGCCACGTCCGGCGCGGGGGTCGGGCGGCGGGGGCCCGGTCGGTGCGAGACTGGCCGACGCAGCTCTGCCGGGTCAGTCAGAGGGAGGCGCAGTGCGCTGGCGCAGCTTCGTGGCGGTGGGCGACAGCTTCACCGAGGGCATGGACGACGCCTATCCGGACGGCACCTACCGGGGCTGGGCCGACCTGGTCGCCACCCGGCTCGCCGCCGAGGCCGGTCCTGACTTCGGCTACGCCAACCTGGCCATCCGGGGCCGGCTGTTCCCGAACATCGTGGCCGAGCAGGTGCCGGCCGCGCTGGCCATGAAGCCCGACCTGATCAGCTTCGCGGCGGGCGGCAACGACGTGCTGCGCCGCACCTTCGACCCGGACGACTTCGTGCCGCGCTTCGACGCGGTGATCGGCCGGCTGCGCGCCGGCGGCGCCGACGTGGTGCTGTTCCGGTTCGCCGACGTGATGGCCCGGCTGCCCGGCCAGCGGCTGGTGGCACCTCGGGTGTCCCTGCTCAACCGGGTGGTCGGCGAGGTCGCCGAGCGGCACGGCGCCATCCTCGTCGACCTGTACGCCGACGACACCTACCTCAACCCGATGCTCTGGAGCACCGACCGGCTGCACCTGTCGGAGACCGGGCACCGGCGGGTCGCCGCGCAGGTGCTCACCGCGCTCGGCGTGGGGTGCGACGAGGAGTGGCTGATGGTGCCGCCGCACCCGGCCCCGACCCCGTGGCTGGCCGCCCGGGCCGCCGACCTGCGCTGGGCCGGCCAGCACCTGGCGCCGTGGATCAAGCGGCGGTTGACCGGCCGCTCCTCCGGCGACTTCGTCACCGCCAAGCGGCCGGTGCTCGGTCCGATCACCTCCGACTGACCGGGTGCGGACCCTGCACGCCGCGCCACTGGTGCGGCTGAGCCTCAACGACGAGCCCCGGCCGGATCACGCCGTCCTGGTGAGCGGCGACCGGATCGAGGCCGTCGCGGCGCTGGACGAGCTGACCGGGGCGTACCCGGGGGTGCGGGTGCGGCGGTGGGCCGGCACCCTCGGGCCGGCGCTGGTGCACGACGGGCCGCTGCCGCCCGCGCCGACCCCGCGCGAGCGGGTGCACGCCCTGTTCCGGCTCGGGGCCGCCGCGGTGCTCGCCGGCCACGTCGGTGACCCGGCGCTGCGGGCCGCCGCGGCCCGCAACGAGGTGGCGGTGCTCGCCGCCGCCCGCCCGCCGGCACTGAGGGTCGGCGGCCGGGCCGACCTGGCCGTCTTCGCCGCCGACGGCTCCTGCCTGGCGACCGTGGTGGCCGGGCGCCTGGTGCACCGCCGCGCCTGACCGGCCCGGCCCGAGACCGGTCAGGAGATCCAGGTCCACCTCCGGTCGGCGCCCTGGCCGGTGCCCAGGAACAGCGTGCGCCCGTACGTGACGAGCAGCCCGCCGTCGGGCAGCGCCACGACGCCGGGCTGGCTGTCGGGGTTGCTGCGGAGCGGCTCGCGCAGCTCGGGGACGTCGACGTAGCGGCCGTCCTCCCAGAAACCCAGCCCTCCGTACGCGCTGACGACGGCCAGCAGCCCGGCACCCACGGCGGCGACCTCCGCGGTGTCGTCCGGCAGGCCGGGTTGCCGCTGCCAGCGGTCGCCCACCAGCCGCCACACGCCGTTCGGCCGGTCCGTGCGCACCAGCCAGACCTCGCGCCCGTCCGGGGAGACGGTGAGCGCGCGGGCCGCCTCGACGGCCGGCAGCCTCCGCCAGCTCGCCCCGCGGTCGTCGCTGGTCACCACGCTGAGCCGGGCGTCGTCCCGGGCGGTCAGCCAGAGCCGGCCGTCGGCCCCCTCCAACAGGGCGTTCTCGACGTTCTGGCGCAGCGCCACCGGCGGCTGGTGCGGCAGTGCGCCCACCCCGACGCGCATCACCTGCTTCCGTTCACAGGTCGTGTGGGCGTCGGTTGCCGAGTAGGGCGACGGGCAGCCGAGGATCAGGCCGCCGGGCGTGGCGGTCATCCGCTGGATCGCCTCCGGCGGCGAGTCGAGCGGATGGTCGCTGAAGGTGGCGCCGCCGTCCGTGGTCACCAGGTACCGGCCGCCCGCCTCGACGACCAGGGTGGTGCCGTCCACCGGCATCAGGTGGGCGGAGCCGGTCGATGCCGGTGGCAGGGCCGCCCGCCGCCAGCTCGCGCCGCCGTCGGTGGACCGCGCGACGGCACGCCGGCAGCCGGTCGCGCCCGAGTCCATCGCGGCACAGGTGTCGAAGAACGCCCAGCCGGTCCGGGAGTCGACGAACCGGAGGTCGACCAGATCGCCCTGGACTCCAGGCAGGCTGACCTTGCGTACCGTGATCTTGCCGTCCGGTGTGGGAGTCACCACCGGGGCGGGACGTGGCTCGGGCCGGGCCCGCCGGTGGGCGACCGCGAGCCCGCCGGCCGACCCGGCGAGCAGCAGCGCGGTCACGGCCGCCACGAGGCTGCGGCGCTGCCGGCGGCGGGCGCGCACCCGGCGCTGCGCCTCGGCCACCCCCGGCGGCCGGAAGGTGTCCCGTGCCGCCTCCTCGAACTCGGTGAACAGCTCCGCGACGGTGACGTCAGGCACGGGGGGCCTCCGATCCGGTCTCGGTGAAGTAGCCGGCCAGGGCGCTCCGGCCCCGGGAGAGCCAGGAGCGGACGGTGCCCTCCGCCACCCCGACCTGCTCGGCGATCTCGGCGCTGCTCAGCTGGGCCAGGTGGAACAGCACGATCGCCCGGCGCTGGTTGGCGGGCAGGGTGGCCAGTGCCCGGATCAGGGCCACCCGGTCGGGCCCCGGTCCCGGCACGTGTTCCTCGCGCTGACCGGCCACGTGGCGCCGGGCGGTGCGGACCCGCCGCAGCCGGCTGGTCGCCAGGTTCCAGGCCACCCGCCGGACGAAGGCCGACGGGTCGTCGTACGTGCTGACCCGCGACCAGCGCTCCAGCGCTCGGCAGAACGCCTCCTGCGTCAGGTCCTGCGCCTCGGCGTGGTCTCCCAGGTACGCGTAGAGCTGCACCGCGATCCGGTGGAAGTGCGCCTGGTAGAAGTCGGTGAAGTCTCCGACCTCCGCCACGGACCGGGGCGGCGGGTCGTTCCGGTGCCGTACGGTCATCACGGTCCTCTGCGGTCGGCGGGTTTCGCGACTGTCACGTGCGGCCGGCGGGATCCGTTGCACCGATTCTTCCGCATGCCGACGACCTGGCCGGTCCGCCGCGGCACCGGTCCAATGTGGGGTGCCCCGTCGGAATCGGGATCGTCGGTCGCGACCCGGTGATCCGGCGTACCTTGGGGCTCATGCCTGTGCCGAGCGATCCGAATCCGCACCTCCAGTCGTACGCCGACCCGCAGCGCCTGGTCACCACGGAGTGGCTGGCCGAGCACCTGGGCGACGAGGGCCTCGTGGTGGTCGAGTCCGACGAGGACGTCCTCCTCTACGACACCGGCCACATCCCCGGCGCCGTGAAGGTCGACTGGCACACCGAGCTGAACGACCAGGTGACCCGGGACTACCTGGACGCCAGGAGCTTCGCCGAGCTGTGCGCCGCCAAGGGCATCGGCCGCGACGACACCGTGGTCTTCTACGGCGACAACTTCAACTGGTGGGCCGCGTACGCCCTCTGGGTGTTCGCGCTCTTCGGCCACGCCGACGTCCGGCTGCTCGACGGTGGCCGGATGAAGTGGGCCGCCGAGGGACGCGAGATGTCCAAGGACACGGTGGCCCGGCCGCGCGCCGACTACCCGGTGCCGGAGCGGAACGACGCGCCGATCCGGGCGTTCCGCGATCAGGTCATGGCGCACGTGGCCGCCGGCCGGCCGCTTGTCGACGTGCGGTCGCCGGGCGAGTACACCGGCGAGATGCTGCACATGGCGGCCTATCCGCAGGAGGGCGCGCTGCGCGGCGGGCACATCCCGGGCGCGGTGAGCAAGCCGTGGAAGGCCGCCGCGAACGAGGACGGCACCTTCAAGCCGGTGGACGAGCTGCGCGCCATCTACGTCGACCAGCTCGGGCTGAGCCCGTCCGACGACGTGGTGGCGTACTGCCGGATCGGCGAGCGGTCCAGTCACACCTGGTTCGTGCTGCACCACCTCCTCGGTTTCCCGCAGGTGCGCAACTACGACGGCTCGTGGACCGAGTGGGGCAACCTGGTCCGGGCCCCCGTCGTGCGGGGCGAGGAGCCGGGCAGCCTCGCCGGCTGACCCGGCCGGCCGGTCCCCGCGTGGCGTGTCGCCCGCGGGGACCTCTCGTTTCCGGGGTCAGTTGCCGGGCCCGCCGGTCAGGTAGCGCTGGAGGGTCGGTGCGACCCAGTCGACCAGCTCCTCCGGCGCCATCGCCACCATCGGCGGCAGCCGGACGATGTACCGGGTGAACGCCAGGCCGAGGATCTGGCTGGCGACCAGGCCGGCCCGGCGGCCGGTGGTCGCCGGGTCGGTGCCGAAGCCGGCCACCGCCGCGGCGAGCTGGTCGGCGAAGAGGCGGCGCATCCGCTCGGCCGCTCCCGGGTTGGTGCTGGCGGCCCGGAGCAGCGCGGCCAGCGTCTCGTCGCCCTCCCAGCGGCGGAGGAAGTGGCGGACCAGCGTCTCGCCGAGCCGGTCCGGCGGCACGGCGGCCAGGTCGGGCAGGCGCAGGTCGAACTCGGCCGCCGCGGCGAAGAGTCCCTCCTTGCTGCCGTAGTAGCGCATCACCATCGACGGGTCGATCCTGGCGTCGGCCGCGATGGCCCGGATGGTCGCCCGCTCGTAGCCGTCGGCGGCGAAGCGTTCCCGGGCGGCGCGCAGGATGGCGGCCCGGGTGGCGTCCGAGCGGCGGGAGCGGGGTGCCGTGTCGGTCATGCCCACAACTGTAGGCCAACAAGCGTTGACAGTGGAACGGTGTCGCGCCTACCGTTGTCAACAAGCGTTGGCAAACAGTTGTTGGCGGACCTGGAGGAGGGGCCATGCTTCCCGAGCGCACCGACGTCCTCGTGGTGGGGGCCGGGCCGACCGGCCTGGCCGTGGCCGCGACCCTGGCCGGGCACGGGGTGACCGCGACCGTGGTGGACCGGCTGGCCACCCCGCCGGTCACCTCGCGGGCGGCCGTGGTGCACGCCGGCACCCTGGAGGTGCTGGACCGGATCGGCGTCGCCGCGCCGCTGGCCGCCCGCGGGCTCCCGTCGACCCGGTTCACCGTCCGCGACCGGGACCGGGTGCTGCTCACCGTTCCCTTCGACCGCCTGCCGTCCCGCTACCCGTACGCGCTGCTGGTCTCCCAGGCGGAGACCGAGGCGGTGCTCGCCGACCGGCTGGCCGCGCTCGGCGGGCGGGTGCTCCGGCCGTACGAGCTGACCGGCCTCGACCTCGACGGCGCCGGCGCCACCGCGACGTTCGCGGGCGGGGAGACGGTCCGGGCCCGCTGGGTGGTCGGCGCCGACGGCATGCGCAGCCCGGTCCGCGAGCTGGCCGGCATCGACTTCGGCGGGCCGACCGACCCGGGCGAGTCGTTCCTGCTCGCGGACGTCCGGGTGGACAGCGCGCTGCCCCGCGACCAGGTCAACCTCTTCCTGGCCCGGCAGGGGCCGCTGGTCTGGGCGCCGCTCCCGGACGGCACCGTGCGGCTGGTCGCCTCCGTGCCCGACGCGCCGCGCGAGCCGCGCGCGGAGCACTTCCAGGCGCTGCTGGACGAGCGCGGGCCGGCCCGGCGGCCGGACCGGGTCACCGACGTCCGCTGGAGTTCCCGGTTCCGGATCCACCACCGGATCGCGAGCAGCTACCGGTCCGGCCCGGTGCTGCTCGCCGGGGACGCGGCGCACGTGCACAGCCCGGCGGGCGGGCAGGGGATGAACCTCGGCCTCCGCGACGCGGTCGTCCTCGGCGACACCCTCGCCGCGGTGCTCGCCGGGGGTCCCGACACGCTCCTCGACGAGTACGCCGCCGCCCGCCGCCCGCTCGCCGAGGAGGTGCTCGGCTTCGCCGCCGGGCTCACCCGGCTCACCGCCGTCCCGCCGGCCGCCCGCCCGCTGCGCGACCTGCTGCTCCGGGCCGCCTCCGGGCTGTCCCGGTCCGGCAGCGGCTGGCCGTGCGACTGGCCGGCTTCGAACCGGCCGCCGGGTGACGGTGATCCTGCACTGCCCTACGCGCCCGGCACCGGCTGGCTGGCTTCCAACCGGTCGGCCGCCGAGGGTCGGCCCGCGCGGCGCAGCGTTCCCCACGCACCGGCGGTGACCAGGGCGAACACGCCCGCCGCCGCGGCGACGACCCAGCCCACCCCGTACGCCTCGCCGGCGAACCCGGCCAGCGCCGCCCCGAGCGGTGCGGCGGCCAGGCCGACCACCCGCTGCGCCGCGCCGACCCGCCCGAGCAGTTCCGCCGGAACGTTTCGCTGCCCGTACGCCGACCAGAGGCTGTTCCAGATCGTGGTCCCCGCCGCGAACACGGCCAGCGCCACGCTCCCGGTCAGCGGGCCGCGGGCCAGGGCGAACCCGGCCAGCGCCACGGTCTGCCCGAGCAGCACCGCGCGCAGCGCCGGCAGCGTGCCGAACCGGGCCGCCACCCGCCCGGCCACCAGTGCCCCGAGCAGCCCGCCGACCACCACTCCCGCCGCGAACAGCCCGTAGCCCTGCGGCGGCACCCGCAGCGCACCGAGGGCGTAGAGCACCAGGACCGCCATCAGTCCGCTGATCGCCAGGTTCGACCCCGCCGAGGCGAGCGCTATCCCCACCGCATGTTCGACCTGGCCCGGGCCGGGACGACCGGCGAGCTGGCGGCGAACGTGGACGC
>NZ_JBSSLX010000007.1:0-65476 GCF_053890995.1 Micromonospora sp. I033
GCGACAGCTACTTCCCCGACTACGGCAACGGCGGCTACGACGTCGGCCACTACGACATCCGGCTGCGTTACGAACCGACCACCGACCGGCTCAGCGGCACCACGACCGTCCTGGCCACCGCCACCCAGGACCTGTCCCGGTTCAACCTCGACTTCGCCCTCGACGTCGAGTCGGTGCGGGTCAACGGCTGGCCGGCCGGCTTCGCCCGCGAGGGCGCGCACGAGCTGGTGGTCACCACGCCCCGGCCGGTCCTCAAGGGACAGCAGCTCACCGTCGTGGTGCGATACGCCGGCATCCCGTCGGAGACGCTGGTCCAGGGCTACACCGGCTGGACCCGGGTCGCCGACGGCGCGCTCGCCGTCAACGAGCCCGAGTCGGCCTGGTGGTGGTATCCGAGCAACGACCACCCGACGGACAAGGCCACCTGGGACATCTCCGTCTCGGTGCCGACCGGCGTCGAGGTGATCAGCAACGGGGTGCAGCCGCGCGCCCCGCTGCCCGAGGCCGGCGACCGCACCCGGTGGAGCTGGCGCAGCGTCAAGCCGGGCGCCACGTACCAGGCGTTCCTGGCCATCGGGCAGTACGACATCGTCACCGACACCGCGCCGAACGGGCAGCCGGTGCTGAACGCGTACAGCACCACGCTGGGCGAGCGGGGGCCGGCCGCCCGGGCCAGCATCGAACGCACCGCCGAGGTGGTCGACTGGGCGACCGGGCTGTTCGGGCCGTACCCGTTCGAGGCGCAGGGCGGCGTGGCCGGCCCGGTCGACGGCATCGGCTTCGCCCTGGAGACGCAGAGCCGCCCGGTCTACGGCCCCCGCTTCTGGCGACGCGGCGCGAACACCTACGTGGTGGTGCACGAGAACGCCCACCAGTGGTTCGGCGACTCGGTCTCGGTGGCCGACTGGAGCGGCATCTGGCTGAACGAGGGCTTCGCCTCGTACGCCGAGTGGCTCTGGTCGGAGGAGCAGGGCGAGGGCACCGCCCAGGAGCTGTTCGACTTCACCTACGCCGGCTACCCGGCCGACGCGGAGTTCTGGCAGGTCCTCCCCGGCGACCCAGGGCCCGGCAACGTCTTCGCCGACGCGGTCTACGACCGGGGCGCCATGGCGCTGCACCAGCTCCGGCTGGCCGTCGGCGACGAGGCGTTCTTCCGGATCCTGCCGGCCTGGACCGCCGAGCACCGGTACGGCAACGGCACCATCGCCCAGTTCCAGGCGCTCGCCGAGCGGATCTCCGGCCGGGACCTCGACGCGGTCCTCACCACCTGGCTGTTCACCGCCGGGCGGCCGGAGCCGGCCACCACCGCGCGGGCCGCGCTCGCCCCGGCGCAGCCGAAGTCGTGGGCCGGGATCCGGGCGGCACACCAGCTGCTGGAGCACTGACCGGCGCCGGCCGGGGTCGCTCCGCCACCCGGGGAGCGGGCCCGGCCGGTCAGGCCGGCACGGGAGTGGCGGCGGCCGGGGTCGCCGCCTCGATCGCCCGGATGTGCCGGTACGCGAACCAGAGCGGCGGGAACGCGCCGACCGCGAAGGAGAGGTCGACAAGCGTCCAGAACCACGGGATGTCCCGCAGCGGCCCGCAGATCAGCGCGAGCGGCACGATGCCGGCGCAGGCGATCATGCCGAGCTGCACCACCCAGACGTTGCGCACCGGGTCGCGCAGCGGACCCCAGAACGCCACGGCGAGCACCAGGTGCGCGAAGGCGAGCCAGTCGGTGCCGTAGAGCATGAACGGATAGCGCCCGCCGGTCTCGACCAGTCCGGTGTGGACCCGCTCGATCCAGCTCACCAGGGCCGGGAACTGGCCGGCGAGCGGGTCGAGTGCCCGGAGCAGCCAGCGCACCTCCAGCTCCAGCGGGAACGCGGTCACCCCGCTGAGGAACAGACCCACCACCACGACCCAGAGCCACCGGCGGATTCGCCGCAGGCGTACCTCGACGTCCATACCCGCAGCGTAGTGACGATCTTCGCGCCGTTGGGCCCCGCGCGGCCCCGCCGCGGCATGACCTCGCTCACCGGGCGCGCGGTGCCCGATCAGGCGGCGGGGCAGCCGTCGCGGTGCGCGTACGGCGACCGGAGGCTGGTCCACCGGGAGCGGCGCCGGCCCCGGTGGGGCGCGCAGGCCGCGCAGTCCTGGGCCGCCCGGGCGGATCGGCTCGACCGGAGCCGGCCCGCGCCGGGCCGCGCGCCGGCGGCGGCGCCGGGGAGCGCCACCGGGGAGGCACCGGCCAGCACCGTCGGACGGGACAGCGCCACGGCGGGCACGGCGGCCGCAGCGACCAGTCCCGTGCCGGCCGGGCGGACGACCCGGGCGGCGGAGGCGGTCGCGGCGGCCAGCCCCGCACCGGCGGGCCGGACGACCCGGACGGCGGTGGCGGCGACCCGGCGGACCGGGCGGGCGGCGGACGCGGCCAGCACCAGGGTGAGCCGGTGGCGCAGCCGGCGCTCGCGCAGGCGGTCCAGGGCCACCCCGGCCGCCGCGGTGGTCACCGCGGTGACCGCGCCGGCCAGCACCAGGGTCTGCCGCGGGCCGGCGTGCTCGGCGAGCCAGCCGAGCAGCGGCGCCCCCACGGCCGCGGAGACCGAGCCGGTGACCGCCAGGGCGGCCAGCACCCGGCCGCGCATGGCGTAGTCGGTGTCGAGCTGGGCCCGGGCGCCGACCGTGGTGTCGATGACCACCGCCGCGGCCGCCACCGGCAGGATCACCGCGGCGAAGCTCAGCGTGCCGGGGGCCAGCCCGGCGACGATCTGCAGCCCGCTGGCCAGCAGGCCCGCCCCGACCAGCACCGCGTAGCTCAGTTCCGGGCGACGGGCCGCGAACAGGGCGCCGAGGACCGTGCCGACCGCGAAGACGGTGGAGAGGAAGCCGTAGCCGGACGCGCCGCCGTGCAGCGGCCCGTCGCTCATGGCGGCCATGGTGACCTGGTAGTTGCGGCCCAGGCTGCCGAGCACGAAGGAGAGCGCCAGGGCCACCAGCACCACCGGCTGGCCCAGCAGGTAGCGGAAGCCGGCCCGGATGCCGCCGTCGGCCGGGGCCGCGTCGGCCGGCGCGGCCACGCCGCCGTGCCGCTCCCCCTCGCGTACGGCGAACAGCGCCACGACGACCGCGACGAAGCTGGCGGCGTTCGCGGCGAAGAGCAGGGCGGGACCGACGGCGGCGACCACGACGGCGCCGAGGCTCATGCCGAGGATCCGCCCGGCGGAGTTGGTGAGCGAGCCGAGGGCGAGGGCGTTGCCGAGGGTCTCCCGGTCCACCAGGGTGGAGGCCCAGCGGCCCATCACCGGCCCTTCGATGGCCGACACCGCGCCGGTGACCAGCGAGATCACGTAGATGGCCGGGAGGCCGCCGGCGCCGGTGACCGCGACCACGGCCAGCCCGGCGGCGAGCAGCGCGTGCGCGGCCTGGGCGGCGATCAGCAGCGGCTTGGCGGGCACCCGGTCGGCCAGCGCGCCACCCCAGACGCTTAGCACCAGGGTGGGCAGCGCCTGGAGCAGGACGGTGAACCCCATCGAGGTGGCCGATCCGGTTTCCGCCAGCACGTACCAGTTGACGCCGAGGACCTGCATCCAGGTCCCGATGACCGACACGAATCCGGCCGCGGCCCAGATCCGGTAGTTGCGGTGGCGCAGCGCGGCGAACGTGGCGCCGAGGGCCATGAGTGTTTCCCCGTCCAGACGGTGACACGACGAAGCCGGACCCCCGCGGGTCCGGCCAGCGCACAAGTCTGGCGGCGGTCAAACCTCCCGACGACAGTTGGTGAGAGGGTTCACCACGGAGGTCGGACGCCCGGGGCGGGCGGGCACGAACCGGACCCGGACGTAACGACACCCCGGTCCGCCGGGGGACCGGGGTGTCGGTGAACGCGCCGGGTCAGCGGGCGGCGAGCGGCTGCCGGGCCGGGTCGACCGGCGCGGGAAGCGAACCGACCCCGCCCAGGTGGTCGTGGATGGCCGCCGCGGCGGCCCGGCCCTCGGCGATCGCCCAGACGATAAGCGAGGCGCCCCGGTGCATGTCGCCGGCCACGAACACGCCGTCGGCGTCGGTCTGCCAGTCGGGACGGGCGTCGACCGCGCCGCGGCCGTTGCGCGTGACCCCGAACTGGGTCAGCAGCGGCTGCTCCTCGGTGCCCTCGAAGCCGATGGCGAGCAGCACCAGGTCGGCCGGGATCTCCCGCTCGGACCCGGGCAGCGCGGTGACGATCCGCCGGCCGTCCACCTTCTCGACGGTCACCTCGGCGATCCGGACCGCCCGGACCTGGCCGGTGCCGTCGTCGACGAACTCCTGCACCGCCACGGCGAAGACCCGCTCGCCGCCCTCCTCGTGCGCCGGGTAGTTGCGCAGCACCCACGGCCAGGTCGGCCACGGGTCGCGGGCGGCGTCCCGGTCGGCCGGCGGCTCCGGGTAGAGGTCGAGCTGGTGCACGCCGGCCGCACCCTGCCGGTGGGCCACGCCGAGGCAGTCGGCGGCCGTGTCGCCACCGCCGATGATCACCACGTGCTTGCCGGCCGCGTCGATCGGGGTGCCGTCCGGGAGCGTGGCCAGGGCGGGCCGGCCCTCACCCGCCGCCGCCACCACCCGGTTCGCCGCCACCAGGTGCGCCATGGCCTGGTGTACGCCCCGCAGCGCCCGCCCCGGCGTCTCCGGGGTGTCCCGGCCCTGGAGCGCGCCGCAGGCGAGCAGCACCGCGTCGTGCTCGGCGCGCAGCTGCTCGGCGGTGACGTCGACGCCGACGTCGACCCCGGTGCGGAAGCGCACCCCCTCGGCGGCGAGCTGGGCCAGCCGCCGGTCGATGTGCCGCTTCTCCAGCTTGAAGTCGGGGATGCCGTAGCGGAGCAGGCCGCCGAGCGCGTCGTCCCGCTCGTACACGGTGACGGCGTGGCCGGCCCGGGCGAGCTGCTGCGCGGCGGCGAGCCCGGCGGGGCCCGAGCCGACCACGGCGACGGACCGCCCGGTCGGGGCCGGCGCCGGCTGCGGGCGCAGCCCACCCCGGGCCACCGCGGCCTCGGCGATCTCCACCTCGACCTGCTTGATGGTGACCGGCTGCTGGCCGCCCAGGCCCAGCACGCAGGCCGCCTCGCAGGGCGCCGGGCAGAGCCGGCCGGTGAACTCGGGGAAGTTGTTGGTGGCGTGCAGCGACTCCACCGCGGCGTCCCAGCCGCCGGTGCGGACCAGGTCGTTCCAGTCCGGGATCCGGTTGCCGAGCGGGCAGCCGTCGTGGCAGAACGGGATGCCGCAGTCCATGCAGCGGGTGGCCTGCTCGCGGATCAGCTCCTCGCCGGCCGGCGGGTAGACCTCCCGCCAGTCCATGATCCGCACCGGGACCGGGCGGCGGGCGGGCAGCCGCCGGTCGTAGCGCAGGAAACCGTTCGGGTCAGGCACGAGCCACCTCCTGGGCGACCGCCCGCGGGGCGGGCGGCACCGGCGCGGTGGAGGAGGCCGCCAGGGCGCTCATCACCGCGTCGTCGACGTCGTGGCCGGCGGCTTCGGCGGCCCGCATGATCTCCAGCACCCGGCGGTAGTCCCGGGGCACCACGGCGGTGAACTCCTCCACCGCCTCCGGCCAGCGCTTCAGCAGCTCCTCGGCGACCGCCGAGTCGGTCTCGGCGAAGTGCCGCTGGACCAGCTCGTGCAACCGCTCCCGCTCCTCCTCGCGCAGCGGCGACAGGTCGACCAGCTCGGCGTTGACCAGCCGCCGGTCGAGCCGGTGCACGTACGCCGTGCCGCCGGACATGCCCGCGGCGAAGTTGCGCCCGGTGGGCCCGAGCACCACGACGGTCCCGCCGGTCATGTACTCGCAGCCGTGGTCGCCGACGCCCTCGACGACGGCCACCGCCCCGGAGTTGCGCACGGCGAACCGCTCGCCGACCCGGCCACGCAGGAAGACCTCGCCGCCGGTGGCGCCGTAGAGGATCGTGTTGCCGGCGATGATCTGGTCCTCGGCGCGCCGGCCGGGGTCGGCGTCCGCGCCGGCGAACGGCGCGGCGGCGTCCGGGCGGACGACGAGCCGCCCGCCGGAGAGGCCCTTGCCGACGTAGTCGTTGGCGTCGCCGTGCAGGCGCAGGGTGACCCCGCGCGGCAGGAACGCCCCGAACGACTGGCCGGCGGTGCCCCGCAGCAGGAACTCGACGGTGTCGTCGGGCAGCCCGGCGCCGCCGAAGCGGCGGGTCACCTCGCCGCCGAGCATGGCGCCCACGCTGCGGTGCTCGTTGCGCACGGCCACCTGGACCCGGACCGGGGTGCCGTCGCGCAGCGCCGGCTCGGCCAGGGCGACGAGCTGGTTGTCCAGCGCCAGCTCCAGGCCGTGGTCCTGGGCCCGGATCCCGCGCCGGGCGGCGCCCTCGGGCAGCTCGGGCAGGTGCAGCACCCGGCTGAGGTCGAGCCCGTGGCCCTTCCAGTGGTCGATCGCGCCGGTGACGTCGAGCAGCTCGGTGTGCCCGATCGCCTCCTCGATGCTGCGGAAGCCCAGCTCGGCCAGGTAGCCGCGGACCTCCTCGGCCAGGAAGAGGAAGAAGTTCTCCACGAACTCGGGCCGGCCGGTGAAACGCTCGCGCAGCACCGGGTTCTGGGTGGCGATGCCGACCGGGCAGGTGTCCAGGTGGCAGACGCGCATCATCACGCAGCCCTCGACGATCAGCGGGGCGGTGGCGAAGCCGAACTCCTCCGCGCCGAGCAGCGCCGCGATCAGCACGTCCCGGCCGGTCTTGAGCTGGCCGTCGACCTGCACCGTGACCCGGTCGCGGAGCTTGTTGAGCAGCAGCGTCTGCTGCGCCTCGGCCAGGCCCAGCTCCCAGGGGGTGCCGGCGTGCTTGAGCGAGTTGAGCGGCGAGGCGCCGGTGCCGCCGTCGTGGCCGGAGATCAGGATGACGTCCGCCTTGAGCTTGGCCACGCCGGCCGCCACGGTGCCCACCCCGACCTCGCTGACCAGCTTGACGTGCACCCGGGCGGCCGGGTTGACGCACTTCAGGTCGTGGACGAGCTGGGCCAGGTCCTCGATCGAGTAGATGTCGTGGTGCGGCGGCGGGGAGATCAGGCCGACGCCCGGGGTGGCGTGCCGGGTCCGGGCGATCCACGGCCAGACCTTGTTGCCGGGCAGCTGGCCGCCCTCGCCGGGCTTCGCGCCCTGGGCCATCTTGATCTGGAGGTCGTCGGCGTTGACCAGGTATTCGCTCGTCACGCCGAACCGGCCGCTGGCGATCTGCTTGACCGCCGAGCGCCGCTCGGGGTCGTGCAGCCGCGCGACGTCCTCGCCGCCCTCGCCGGTGTTCGACTTGCCGCCGAGGCGGTTCATCGCGATGGCCAGGGTCTCGTGCGCCTCCGCCGAGATCGACCCGTACGACATGGCGCCGGTGGCGAACCGCTTGACGATCTCGCCGGCCGGCTCCACCTCGTCCAGCGGCACCGGCGGGCGCACCCCGGTACGCAGCGTGAACAGCCCGCGCAGCGAGCCGGCCTTCCCGGCCAGCTCGTCGACCTTGGCCGTGTACTGCCGGAAGACGTCGTACTGGCGGCTGCGGGTGGCGTGCTGCAGCAGGAAGACCGTCTCCGGGTTGAACAGGTGCAGCTCGCCCTCACGGCGCCACTGGTACTCGCCGCCGACCTCCAGCCGGTCGGTGGCCCGCGCGCCCGGGGCCGGCCAGGCCAGGGCGTGCCGGGCGGCCACCTCGGCGTGGATCTCGGCCAGCCCGATGCCGCTGATCGTGCTTGGCGTGCCCCGGAAGTAGCGCTGGACCAGCCGGGTGTCCAGGCCGACCGCCTCGAAGACCTGCGCGCCGCAGTACGACGAGACCGTCGAGATGCCCATCTTCGACATGATCTTCAGGACGCCCTTGCCGAGCGCCTTGACGTAGTTGCGGATGGCCTTGGCCGGTTCCATGCCGACAAGCGCGCCCGTGGAGATCATGTCCTCGACCGACTCGAAGGCCAGGTACGGGTTGACCGCCGCCGCGCCGTAGCCGATCAGCACGGCCGCGTGGTGCACCTCGCGGCAGTCGCCGGACTCGACGATGAGCGCCACCTGGGTCCGGGTCTGCTCCCGCACCAGGTGCTGGTGCACCGCGGCGGTGAGCAGCAGCGACGGGATCGGGGCCAGGTCGGCGTTGGAGTCCCGGTCCGACAGCACCAGGATGCGCACGCCGTCCTCGATCGCCTCGGAGACGTGCCGGCAGATCTCGGTGAGCCGGGCCTTGATGCCGGCCCCGCCGTCGCGGACCCGGTACAGCCCGGAGACCCGGACCGCCTTGAAGCCGGGCAGGTCGCCGTCCTCGTCGATGGAGAGGATCTTGGCCAGCTCGTCGTTGTCGATCACCGGGTAGGGCAGCACGATCTGCCGGCAGCTCGCCGGGCCCGGGTCGAGCAGGTTGCCCTCCGGCCCGATGGTGGACGCCAGGCTGGTCACCAGCTCCTCGCGGATGGCGTCCAGCGGCGGGTTGGTGACCTGGGCGAAGAGCTGGTGGAAGTAGTCGTAGAGCAGCCGCGGGCGGGTGGAGAGCGGGGCGATCGGGGTGTCCGTGCCCATCGACCCGATCGGCTCCGCGCCGCTGCGGGCCATCGGGGCGAGCAGGACCTTCAGCTCCTCCTCGGTGTAGCCGAAGGTCTGCTGCCGGCGGCGTACCGAGTCGTGGGTGTAGACGATGTGCTCGCGCGGGGGCAGCTCGTCCAGCTCGATGAGGCCCGCGTGCAGCCACTCCTCGTACGGCCGGGCGGCGGCCAGCTCGGTCTTGATCTCGTCGTCGGAGACGATCCGGCCGTTCACCGTGTCGACCAGGAACATCTTGCCGGGCTGGAGCCGGCCCTTGGCGACCACGGTGGCCGGGTCGAGGTCGAGCACGCCCGCCTCGCTGCCCAGCACCACCAGGCCGTCGGCGGTCCGCCACCAGCGGCCCGGGCGCAGCCCGTTGCGGTCCAGCACCGCGCCGACGATCTCGCCGTCGGTGAAGGCGACCGAGGCGGGGCCGTCCCACGGCTCCATGAGGCTGGCGTGGAAGCGGTAGAAGGCGCGCTTGTCGGCGCGCATCTCCGGGTCGTTCTCCCAGGCCTCGGGGATCATCATGAGCACCGCGTGCGGCAGGCTCCGCCCGGCCAGGTGCAGCAGTTCGAGCACCTCGTCGAAGTTGGCCGAGTCGGAGGCGGCCGGGGTGCAGACCGGGAAGACCCGGCGGATGTTGCCCGGCAGGTGCGGGCTGCGCAGCAGCGCCTCCCGGGCCTGCATCCAGTTCCGGTTGCCGCGGATCGTGTTGATCTCGCCGTTGTGCGCGATGAACCGGTAGGGGTGGGCCAGCGGCCAGGACGGGAAGGTGTTGGTGGAGAACCGCGAGTGCACCAGCGCGATCGCGCTGACCACCCGCTCGTCGGTCAGCTCCGGGTAGAACGCCGGGAGCTGGTCCGGGGTGAGCATGCCCTTCCAGACCATGGTCCGGCCGCTCAGCGACGGGAAGTACGCCGGCACACCGCGCTCGGCGGTCTCCCGCTCGACCTGCTTGCGCAGGCAGAACGCCACCCGGTCCAGGTCGAGCCCGGTCAGCGGGGAGCCGGCCGGCCCGGCGGGGGCGTCGGTGAGCCGGTGCGCGGCCAGGAAGAGCTGCCGGACCCGGGGCATCGCCGCGAGGGCGGTCTCGCCGAGGTCGGACGGGTCGGTGGGCACGTCCCGCCAACCGAGGATGTCGGCCCCCTCGACCAGCGCGTACTTCTCCACCACCTGGCGCGCCCGGGCCTCGGCCGCGTCGTCGTCGGGCAGGAAGACCAGGCCGGTGGCGTACTGGCCGGCGGGCGGCAGCGGGAAGTCGACGACCGCGCGCAGGAACGCGTCCGGCACCTGGATCATGATCCCGGCGCCGTCACCGGTGTTGTGCTCCGCGCCCCGGGCGCCCCGGTGGTCCAGCCGGCAGAGCGCCCCGAGACCGTTCGCCACGACCTCGTGCGAGCGGCGACCGTGCAGGTCGGCCACGAAGGCCACACCGCAGGCGTCGTGCTCGTGCGCGGGGTCGTAGAGCCCCGTCGTCCGCGGGGCCGGCTGGGGGCTGTGAGGGTACGGAAAGGCCACCGGGCCTCCTGTCGTCACTCAGGTTGGAACATGGTGGGGACGACGTCGGCCCTCGGGGGTTTTATTGAGTCTACGTTAGGGCTTCCGGCGCAAGGCCAGTTCAGATTGATCACACTTCCAGAATCTGGGACGTGTAGTCTCGCGCGGTGGATGTCGTACGCGCTGACGTGCTCGACCGGTTGGAGCGTTTCTACGACGCGGTGCCCCGGGACGGGGCACGGGCGGAGGAACACGGCGCGCTCGTGCTGTTCGTCCGGGACGGGGCCGGTTGGCCGTTCTACGCCCGACCCCGGCTGGACGCCACCGAGCCGCCCTCGCTGGCCGACGTGACCGCCGTCCGGGCCCGGCAGCGCGAGCTGGGCCTGCCGGAGGCGTTCGAGTGGGTGCACGAGGTCACCCCGGACCTGTTGGCGGTGGCCCGCTCGGCCGGGCTGAGCGTGCTGGAGGCGCCGCTCATGGTGCTGGAGCCGGACCGCCTGCCCGACCCGGCGACGCTCAGCGACGTACCGGTGCGGGTCCTCGACCCCGCCGACCCGAGCTTCGCCGCGGACGTGGCGCTGCGCCGCGCCGTCGCCGCGGTCGGCTTCTCGCACGGGGGCACCGGTCGCGGCGAGGCCGGCCCGGCGGAACGGGACGCCGCCGTCTCCCGGCTCGACGTGGCCGCGCTCGACGAGGAGGCGGTCCGCATCGTCGACGGCCGGCGCATCTCGGTGCTCGCCGAGACCGCCGCCGAGGGGGCGCTGGCCAGCGGGATGGCCATGCGGGTCGACGACGTGGCGGAGATCGCCGGGGTGGCCACGCTGCCGGCCGCCCGCCGGCGCGGCCTCGGCGCGGCGGTCACCGCCACCCTCGCCCACCGGCTGCTCGCCGCCGGCACCGATCTGATCTTCCTCTCCGCCGGCAGCGAGGAGATCGCCCGGGTCTACCTGCGGGTGGGCTTCCGCCGCGTCGGCACGGCCTGCATCGCCGAGCCCACCGCCGTGGTCGGCTGACTCCCGCTCGCCCGGGCGCCCGGCCCGGCCGGGGGACGACGCCGTGCGTCACCCGCGGGAGCGGCGTGGTCAGGCCGGCGGGTGCCAGGAGGCGGCGGCGGCCGCGGCCGTGCTGCGCAGTCGAGGGCTGATCGTGCCCAGCGCGGCGTCGCGGGCCCGCAACGCCAGCCGGCCGCGGGTCTGCAGGACCGCCGACATCCGGCGGGTCTGCCGCACCATGGTGGCGGCGCGGGGACGGCGCAGCCGGTCGTAGGCGGCCACCGCGTCGGGTAGCCGGGACTCCCGCAGCAGCGCCGACAGGGTGGCCGCGTCCTCGAAGGCGAGGCAGGCGCCCTGACCGAGGTGCGGCGGCATGGCGTGCGCGGCGTCGCCGAGCAGCACCACCCCGCCCGGCCCGGCCGGGAAGCCGTAGGCCCGGGGCAGCGGGCGCAGCTCGCGGATCTCCTGCTGCACCAGGTCGGCCGGGTCGGTCGCATCGAGCAGCGTGGCGATCGGTGCCGGCCAGCCCGCGTACCAGCGCTTGAGCAGGGCGAGCTGGGTCTCCGGCGGCTCGGGGCGGGGCGCCCCCGCGGCGGTGGCCACCCAGTAGATGCCGCCCCGGCGGGAGGCGCCGGCGGTGCCCCGGTCGCCGAGCGAGGCGGCCACGAAGCGGTAGCCCGCGCCCAGCGTCTCGCCGTGCACCGGCTGGTCGTCGGGGAGCTGCGGGGCCCGGTACCAGGGGATGACGGCCCGCCAGGCGGCGCAGCCGGAGCTGACCACCGCCGTCTCCGGGGCGAGCTGCCGGCGGATCTCGCTGTCGGTGCCGTCGGCTGCGACGACCAGGTCCGCCTCGACCGTGTGCCGGCCGTCGCCGACCGCGGGACGCTCACCGGCCGCCGCCCGCACCGTCCGCACGGTCACCCCGGTGCGCAGCTCCACCTGGTCGCCCAGGCCGGCGATCAGCGCGTCGTGCAGGTCCTCCCGGTGCACCACGACCGGCATCCGCTCGGCCGGGGTGGGGCGGGGCTGCACCAGCCAGTGCCCGTCGGGGCGGCGTACCCCACCGTCGGGCAGCGGAGTGGCGATCGCGTCCAGCCCGGCGCCGAGGCCGAGGGCGCGCAGCGCGCGTACCCCGTTGGGCCAGAGCACCACGGCGGTCGCCTCCGGACGGACCCGGTCGGCCCGTTCGAGGAGGGTGACCCGCCAGCCCGACCGGGCCAGCGTGCCGGCCACCGCCAGCCCGCCGAGGCCGGCGCCGACCACCACCGCGCTCCGCATGACTCCCCCGCTCAGCTGTCCCGGTCGGCGGGGCGGGCGCCGCCGGCGCCGGCCCGGTCCTCGTCCGTCCGGTCCGGGTCGGGCCGCGCCTCACCGGCCGGCACGTCCGCCGACTCACGCTCCGCGGTGCCCGCGTCGGTCGCCGCCCCGGCAGCCGCGCCCTCGTCGGTCGCCGCCCCGGCAGCCGTGGACTCGTCGGTCGCGGCCTCGTCGGCGTCGTTCTGGTCGGCCTCGCCGGTCGCCGCCGGCTCCTCGGCCGGAACCTCGCCGGTCTCCCGGTACGCGCGGAACTGCTCCTCGGAGACCACCCGGTAGCCCTCCGGCGCGACCGGGCGCGCCCCGGCCTCCCGCGCGGAGAGGTCGACCTGCGACACGTCGCCGCCCGCGGGCGGGACCGGGGCGGCCGGCTCCCCGACCGGGATGAGGTATTCGCGCGGCCCGCGTACCCGCAGGAAGTAGACCAGCGCGCCGAGGAAGACCAGCGCCGCGGTCCACACGTTGAGCCGCACGCCGAGGATGTGGTTGGCCTCGTCGGTGCGCATCAGCTCGATCCAGAACCGGCCCGCCGTGTAGCCCATCACGTAGAGCGCGAAGGCCCGGCCCCGGCCCAGCCGCAGCTTCCGGTCGAGGACCACGACCAGTGCGGCGACGCCGATGTTCCAGAGCGCCTCGTAGAGGAAGGCCGGGTGGTAGAGCCCCGGCTGGAGGACCGGATTGCCGGCGTCGTCGCGCAGCGCGTGCCCCGGGTTGTCCGGGTCCATCACGTGGACCTCCAGACCCCAGGGCAGGCTGGTGCGCCCGCCGTAGAGCTCGTTGTTGAACCAGTTGCCGAGCCGGCCGACCGCCTGGGCCAGCGGCAGGCCCGGCGCCAGCGCGTCGGCCACCACGGCGAACGGGATGCCCAGCTGCCGGGCGGCGAACCAGGCGCCGACCGCGCCGCCGGCCACCGCGCCCCAGATGCCGAGCCCGCCCTCCCAGATGGCGAACGCCTTGAGCGGCTGGCCGTCGGCCCCGAAGTATTTCTCCGGCGAGGTGATCACATGGTAGATCCGGGCGCCGATGATGCCCGCGGGCACCGCCCAGACGGCGATGTCGAGCACGGCGCCCGGTGCGACGCCGCGGCGGCGCAGCCGGTATTCGGTGACCACGCAGGCCACCACGATGCCGACGATGATGCAGAGCGCGTAGGCCCGGATCGGAACCGGTCCGAGCTGCCAGACGGCGGTGCCGGGGCTGGGCAGGGCCGCCAGTGGGGTCATCGGGGCGAGGGTCACGGGTGCACACGGTACCGGTGCGGACCGTGCTCGCGGCACCCCGGTCCGGCCGGGTTCGCGGCTCGGCTGACTTCTGGTTTGCGCGGTCGTAGGCTCTTTGTCCATGAGCGCGCTCACCTGGGCGGTCGCCGCGGTCGTCACCGATCCGTCCGGCCGGGTGCTGCTCTGCCGGCAGTCCGGCGGCGGCCGGCGCTGGGCGCTGCCCGGCGGGCGGC
Organism: Micromonospora sp. I033; assembly: GCF_053890995.1. Classification (NCBI taxonomy): domain Bacteria; kingdom Bacillati; phylum Actinomycetota; class Actinomycetes; order Micromonosporales; family Micromonosporaceae; genus Micromonospora; species Micromonospora sp. I033. The sequence continues at coordinate 13,781 of NZ_JBSSLX010000007.1, forward strand.
TGCGCCGCGACGAGAGCCCGGCCGCCGCCGCGCGCCGGGAGATCCGCGCCGAGACCGGCTTGGAGGTCGAGCTGGTCGATCTGGTCGGCCTCTACCGGCTCGGCGACCCCGCCGCTCCCCGGCCGCCGGCCGGCCACTGCGGCGCCCTGCCCGACGTGCTGGTGCACGTGTTCCGGGCCCGCGCGCTCGGCGATGCGCCGGCCGCTGCCCCGACGGGCGGCTGCCACCTCGACTGGCACGCACCGGACGCGCTGCCCGAGGCGCTCACGCCGACCACCCGCACCGCCGTCGCCGATGCCCTGGCCGGCCGCTCCGGCGTCCTGCGCGAGGCGACCCGGAGCGGCGACGAGACGCCGCGGGCCGGTGAGGCGACGGCCCCGCCCGAGCAGCGGGCCGGCGGCGGGCTGGGCACAACCCGGCGCTGACTTCGCCGGGGGCCGGCCGACGACCATCATGGTCGACGCCAGCCCGCCGGCGTGCGGGCGTCGGCGGAGGTCGAACACCAACCAACTCGGTGACCGGAGCGGATGACCGGGGGGAAACTGGCCCCGCGCCCTCGGCAACTGACGTTGAAGACGGGGCGATTCGCCCGGGCACGCCCACCCGGGGTAGGTCCACGAGCGCCTGTCGAGCTGATGACGCAAACGACTCAGGGGGACGACGCCGACCGCTGGCGGGGCGTCCGCCAGGCCGGTAGCGGGGCCCCGGGGCCGGTGGCGGGTGGCAGCGGGGCCGATGGCGGTGACCGCGCGAGGCCGACGGCGATGACCGGCCGGGGCCGATGGCGGTGACAGCCCGAGGCCGGTGGCCGGTGGCCGCGCGAGACAGATGGCCGGTGGCCGTGCGAGACCGATGGCGGGTGGCCGCGGGGCGGAGGCGAGGCTCCGACGTCACAGACGACTCAGCTCGACAGGCAGTCCCACAGAGTCACCAGGGCGCCCGCCCGGCGTGGACCGACCAAAACACTCACTCCACCACGGCGAGGTGGGGGCATCGGCGAGCGCCGGATACCACCACCTCGGCGAGGTGGAGTGGATCAACCGCCCGGCGGGGCCGGTCGTCAGTGGGCCGGGTTGCGGACGCCGTCGGCGAGTTCGGCGCTGAGGGCGCGCAGGGCGGTGAGGCCGGCGGCCTGGTCGGGGGCGTCGAGCACGCAGCGGACCAGGGCGCTGCCCACGATCACCGCGTCGGCGTAGCCGGCGACGGTGGCGGCCTGGGCGCCGGTGCCCACTCCCAGCCCGACGCCGACCGGCAGGTCGGTGACCTCGCGCAGCCGGGAGACCAGGACCGGCGCCGCCTCGGAGGTCTGCGTCCGCGCGCCGGTCACACCCATGAGGGCGGTGGCGTAGACGAAGCCGCGGCAGTGCTCGGCGGTCATCTTGACCCGAGCGTCGGTGGAGGACGGGGAGACCAGGAAGGTCCGGTCGAGGCCGTGCGCCTCGGAGGCGGCCAGCCACTCGCCGGCCTCCTCGGGGATCAGGTCCGGAGTGATCAGGCCGGTGCCGCCGGCGGCGGCCAGGTCGCGGGCGAACGCGTCGACGCCGTACTGCTCGATCGGGTTCCAGTAGGTCATGGTGACCACCGGCGCGCCGGTCGCGGCGACCGCCTCGATGATGCGCAGCGTGTCGGCGGTGCGTACGCCGCCGGCCAGGGCGATGTCGCTGGCCTTCTGGATGACCGGGCCGTCCATCACCGGGTCGGAGTAGGGGATCTCCACCTCGATGACGTCCACGCCGGCCTCGACCATGGCGGTCATCGCGGCGATGCTGCCCTCGACGGTCGGGAAGCCGGCCGGCATGCAGCCGACCAGCACCGCCCGCCCGTCGGCCCGGGCCTTGTCGAAGGCGACCCCGATCCGGCTCACGCTCTCACTCCTTGTCGAGGATGCCGAAGTAGCCGCCGGCCGTGTGCACGTCCTTGTCGCCCCGGCCGGACAGGTTGACCACGATGACCGGCTCGCGGCCCAGCTCGGCGGCGAGCTGCGGGGCGATCCTGCGCGCGCCGGCGAGCGCGTGCGAGCTCTCGATCGCCGGGATGATGCCCTCGGTGCGGCAGAGCAGCTCGAAGGCGGCCATCGCCTCGTCGTCGTCGACGGGCAGGTAGGTGGCCCGGCCGCTGTCGTGCAGCCAGGCGTGCTCCGGCCCGACTCCCGGGTAGTCGAGGCCGGCCGAGATCGAGTGCGACTCGATCGTCTGGCCGTCCTCGTTCTGCAGGACGTACGTGCGGGTGCCGTGCAGCACACCCGCGGAGCCGCCGGTGATGCTTGCCGCGTGCCGGCCGGTCGCCACGCCCTCGCCGCCGGCCTCGAAGCCGTAGAGCCGCACGCCGGTGTCGGGCACGAAGGCGTGGAAGATGCCCAGCGCGTTGGAGCCGCCGCCCACGCAGGCCGCGACGGCGTCCGGCAGCGCGCCGGTGAGGTCGAGGCACTGCTGGCGGGCCTCCACGCCGATGCCGCGCACGAAGTCCCGGACCATCTCCGGGAACGGGTGCGGGCCGGCGGCGGTGCCGATCAGGTAGTGGGTGCTGTCGACGTTGGCGACCCAGTCCCGCATCGCCTCGTTCATCGCGTCCTTGAGGGTCCGCGAGCCGGCGGTGACCGGGACGACGGTGGCGCCGAGCATCCGCATCCGGGCCACGTTGAGCGCCTGCCGCTCGGTGTCCACCTCGCCCATGTAGACCACGCACTCGAGGTCGAACAGGGCGGCGGCGGTGGCGGTGGCCACGCCGTGCTGGCCGGCGCCGGTCTCCGCGATGACCCGCCGCTTGCCCATCCGCTTCGTGAGCAGCGCCTGGCCGAGCACGTTGCGGACCTTGTGCGCGCCGGTGTGGTTGAGGTCCTCCCGCTTGAGCAGGACCCGGGCGCCGAGCTCGGCGGAGAGCCGCCGGGCCTCGTAGAGCAGCGACGGGGTGCCGGCGTAGTCGCGCAGCAGGGCGTCGAACTCGGCGAGGAAGCTCTCGTCGGTCATCGCCTTGCGGTATGCCACGTCCAGCTCGTCGAGCGCGGCGACCAGGGCCTCGGGGACGAACCGGCCACCGAACCGGCCGAAGTGACCGGCGGCGTCGGGGAGCTGGCCGGCCGGGGCCGCGGCGTCAGTGCTCATCGCGGGAGTCCTCTCGACGTGTCGGGCCCCGGGCGCGGGTCAGCGCACCGGGCGGGGCGTGGCCGGGTGGTTGCCGGCGTTGACCAGCTCGGCGACCGCCTCGCGGGGGCTCTTCTGGGTGACCAGGCCCTCGCCCACCAGGACCGCGTCGGCGCCGGCCGAGGCGTAGCGGATGAGGTCGTGCGGGCCGCGCACGCCGGACTCGGCGATCTTGACGACGCTGCTCGGCAGGCCGGGCGCGATCCGCTCGAACACCGAGCGGTCGACCTCCAGGGTACGCAGGTCGCGGGCGTTGACCCCGATCACCTGCGCGCCGGCCTCCATGGCCCGGTCGGCCTCCTCCTCGGTGTGCACCTCGACGAGCGCGCACATGCCCAGCGACTCGATCCGCTCCAGCAGCCCGACCAGGACGTTCTGCTCCAGCGCGGCCACGATCAGCAGCACCAGGTCGGCGCCGTGCGCGCGGGCCTCGTGCACCTGGTAGCTGGAGACCACGAAGTCCTTGCGCAGCACCGGCACGTTGACCGCGGCGCGGACCGCCGCCAGGTCGTCCAGCGACCCGCCGAACCAGCGGCCCTCGGTGAGCACACTGATCGCCCGGGCGCCGCCGGCCGCGTAGTCGCTGGCCAGGTCGGCCGGGTCGGCGATCTCGGCCAGCCGCCCCTTGGACGGCGACGAGCGCTTCACCTCGGCGATCACGGCCACGCCGGGCCGGCGCAGCGCCGCGTACGCGTCCAGCGGCGGCGGCGCGGCGGCGGCCAGCTCGCGGATCCGCTCCAGCGGAACCTGCTCCTGCCGCCGGGCCACGTCCTCGCGCACGCCGGCCAGGATCTCGTCGAGCACGCTTGCGGACGCCGCCGATCCGGCCTCGTCCCCCTCCGCGTGCGCATGCTCAGCAGTCACCAACGGACTCCCCTCTCCGGGTGTCATGGGCCGATGCTAGGGGGCGCCACCTGGAGACAAGTGCCGGGGGTATGGCGCTCCTCACGAAATGGGCTGTGGCATGATGACCGACTTCGGGTGAACACGGTGTCACGCAGCGCCACCGCGCCCATCGACCGGCGTCACCCGGGCGCGCTCCGCGCCCCCGGCCGCCACATCGACCGCCGACCATGACCCATCTCACCACGGCGACCCGCTCCCCGCAGGACCGTGACGGTCGTCGATGGTGTGAGCAAGCTCAAGGACGAACGGCCCTGCCCAGGTCGGCCCGGGTGCCACAGAGTTGACCTGGGTTTCACGGGGGCGAAACGTGAGCCCGGCAGCATCTTCCTCGGGCAGACTCGATGAGGCGGCTGCCGACCGTCGCCAACGATCTCGTGCGGGGTGACCATGAGCGCCAACGGGCCGAGCCAGACCCTCGGAATCACCACCATCTCCCGGAGCGTCGCGTCGCTCGCCGTCGGCGTGGTGCACACCCTCGAAGCCATGGCCGGCGACGGCCGGACGCGCACCGCCCGGGGCAACGCCTGGGAGGCGGTCTGCGCCGACCGGGCCCGGGCCGCGCAGCGCCGCGAACTGGACCGCCTGGTGGCCGAGCTGGCCGCCGCCCGCGCCGCGGCCGGAGCCGCGGTCCGGGAGCGCCGCGAAGCGCGGGACGCCCAGCCGGTCAGCTGACCGTCGGGTCCTCGCCCCGGTCGAGCGCCTCCCAGGCGTCCCGGGTGCCCCGCTCGACCGCCGGCCGCCGCGCGCCGGTCGGCTCGGTCGGTCGCGCCGCCCGCCGCTCGTAGCGGGCGCCCATCGCCGGCCAGCCGGCGCCGCGCACCGCGGTGAGCAGCCCGCCGGCCAGCAGGACCAGCCCACCCACCAGCACCAGCGCCGGCCACTGCCGGCTCACCCCGGACCCGGTCAGGCCGTAGCCGCCGCCGGCCGCCACACCCAGCCCGAGCAGGGTCAGCAGGGCGCCCAGCAGCCGCCGGACCCGCCCCCGGGTGGCCAGCACCGCGCCGCCGCCGGCCAGCCCGACCAGGGCCAGCGCCGACACCCAGGGCAGCAGCTCCGCCCCGGTGCGGGTGTGCCGGGTGGGCGGCAGCGAGCCGCGGGCGGTCAGCTCGACCGACCAGGTCCGGGTCACCGCCCAGAACGCCAGGCCCGCGCCCGCCAGGCAGAGCAGCACGGCGTACGTCAGCTCGCGCCGGCCCCGCCCGGCGGACGCGCCGGTCGACGCGCTCATCGCGCGGGCCGGAGGGTCTCGGCGGCGGCGATGGCGGCGAGCACGGCGGCGGCCTTGTTGCGGGTCTCCTGGTCCTCGGCGGCGGGATCGGAATCGGCCACCACCCCGGCCCCGGCCTGGACGTAGGCCCGGCCCTCGCGGATCAGCGCGGTGCGGATGGCGATCGCCATGTCCAGGTCGCCGCCGAAGCCGAAGTAGCCGACGGTGCCGCCGTAGAGGCCGCGCCGGACCGGCTCCAGCTCCTCGATGATCTCCATGGCCCGCACCTTCGGGGCGCCGGACAGGGTGCCGGCGGGGAAGGTCGCGGCGAGCGCGTCGAAGGCGGTGCGGTCCTCCCGCAGCTCACCGACGACCGTGGAGACGATGTGCATGACGTGGCTGTACCGCTCGATGGTGGCGAACTCCGGCACCTCGACCGTGCCCGGCCGGCAGACCCGGCCCAGGTCGTTGCGGCCCAGGTCGACAAGCATGACGTGCTCGGCGCGCTCCTTCGGGTCGGCGAGCAGTTCGGCGGCGAGCCGGGCGTCCGCCTCCGGGGAGCCGCCGCGCGGCCGGGTGCCGGCGATCGGATGCAGCAGCGCGCGGCGCCGCCCGTCCGCGGCGGTGCTCACCTTGAGGTGCGCCTCGGGCGAGGAGCCGACGATGTCGAAGCCGTCGAAGCGCAGCAGGTACATGTACGGGCTGGGGTTGGTGGTGCGCAGCACCCGGTAGACGTCGAGCGGGTCGGCGTGGGTGGGCCGCTCGAAGCGCTGGCTGAGCACGATCTGGAAGCACTCGCCGGCCCGGATCGCCTCCTTGGCGGCCTCCACCGCCTTCGGGTAGCCGCCCTCCGGCGTCCGGCTGACCACCTCGCCGACGCCGGGCCGCGCGACGGTCGAGATCATGGGCGGAATCGGTCGGGACAGCGCGGTGGTCATCGCGTCCAGCCGCCCCACCGCGTGGTGGTACGCGGCCGCGACCAGCGACTCCCGGTCCGGCGCGTCGAGCGGGGGCAGCACCGCGTTGGCGACCAGGATCGCCGAGCCGTCGTAGTGGTCGAGCACCACCAGGTCGGTGGCGAGCATCATGCCCAGCTCGGGCACGTCGAGCTCGTCCTCGGTCAGCTCGGGAAGCCGCTCGAAGCGGCGGACCAGGTCGTACCCGAGGTAGCCGACCATGCCCCCGGTGAGCGGCGGCATGCCGCTGGCCGGGTCCCAGGCCGGGCCGGCCAGCGCGGCGACGGTCTCCCGGAGCGCGGTCACCGGGTCGCCGCCGGCCGGCACCCCGGCGGGCGGCTCGCCGGCCCAGACCGCCGCGCCGTCCCGCTCGGTCAGCGTGGCGCTGCTGCGCACCCCGATGAAGGAGTAGCGCGACCAGGCCATCCCGGCCGAGCCGACGCCCTGCTCGGCCGACTCCAGCAGGAACGTGCCGGGACCGCCGGCGAGCTTGCGGTAGACGCCGACCGGGGTCTCCGCGTCGGCGAGCAGCCGCCGGGTGACCGGCACGACCCGCCAGCGGGCCGCCAGGTCGGCGAAGGTGCCCTGGTCCGGGCTCACGGTGCCGTCGGTCATGACGTCGCCTCCGGGGAACTGACCGGCAGCTCGGTGAAGAAGCAGGTGCGGTGCCCGGTGTGGCATGCCGCGCCGACCTGCTCGACGCTGACCAGCAGCGCGTCGCCGTCGCAGTCCAGAGCGACCGAGCGGACGTACTGGTGGTGGCCGGAGGTGGCGCCCTTGACCCAGTACTCCTGGCGGCTGCGCGACCAGTAGGTGGCCCGGCCGGTGGTCAGGGTGCGGTGCAGCGCCTCGTCGTCCATCCAGGCGACCATCAGCACCTCGCCCGAGTCGTGCGCCCGGACCACGGCGGCCACCAGGCCGTCGGGGGTGCGGCGCAGCCGGGCCGCGATGGCCGGGTCGAGCCGGGAGGGACGGGCCGGGCCGGGGGCCGCGGCGCCGCCGGAGCTGGCGGGTGCGCCGGTCACCGGCGCGTCAGAGGCGGGCACGGTTGACCATTCTCCCGCACGGGGCGCCGGCACCGCCGACGTGTCCCGGAGGGCGGGCGCGGGACGGTCCAGGGCCCGGGTGAGCTGGCCGAGATAGCGGTCCAGCCGGCCGTCCACCAGGGCCTCGGCGAGGTCCGCGCCGCCCACCGCGGCGATCTCCCCGGCGTACGGGCGGACGAGCGGGACGATGCCGGTCACCAGCCGGCCGGCGGCGGCGCCCACCTCGGCGGTGCCGCCGGGGCGGAGCCCGAGGCAGCGCAGCATGTCCTCGCGGTAGCCGGGCGGCGCGACCGGCAGGTCCAGCGCGGCGGCCAGGGCCGCCCGGCGGGACACCACCCGCACCGAGGGGTTGGCCAGCCGCAGCACCGACGGGCAGAGCCGGGCCAGGTCGGCGGCGGCGAGCCGGACGCCCACCGCGTCGCCGGCCCAGCGGGCGCCGGCCACCTTGCCGAGGGTGGCGACCAGCTCCTCCAGGCGGGGCTCGTCGGCGGGCTGGCAGAGCACCGGCAGGTCGATCCGGCGCCGCCACTCCGGCGTCGCCCAGAGCAGCCGGGCCGGCGCGGTGACCGGCAGCCCGAACGCCCAGTCGGCGGGCTGGCCCAGCCGGTGCACCCAGGAGCGGACGTCGCGGGCGGCCACCGAGACGTGCACCAGCCGGCCGTCGAGCTCGGCCAGGTAGGCCCGGCGGGCCACGTACGGGGTGCCGTCGGCGGCCGGATCCGCCGACCCGGGTGCCGTGAAGAGGGTGCCGGGGCGGGCCGGTCCCGCCGCCCCGGTTTCCGGGGCGGCGGGTGGCTCGCCGGTGCCGCCGGGCCGATCGCCGTCGACGGCGACCAGCACGTCCACGTCGACGTCGCTGTGCTCGGTGGCGGCCCGCCGGGCGTGGCTGCCACGCAGCATGATCCCGACGACGGGACGGTCGGCGGCCTGTCGGAGGCGGGCGGCCCAGTCGTCGAGGAACTCCGGCAACTCCAGCGCGACGCGTCCGGCGCCGCGCTGCGACCCGGAGCCGCCGCCGGTCTCGGGCAACGGAGCGGGACCCACGGCGTCATGGTGCCGGACGTCCGATCTTGGCGCAATGACCGATGGCGGACCGGGTGTCCGATGCGAGGGGCTAGTGACCGACCGTTCGCATTCCTGCCGGGGTGTACCTTTCCCCGGCGACCGCCCCGGCCGGCACCACGTCGCGCAGCCGGTCCCGCTGCTCCGGGGTGAGCCGCAGGTCGGCCGCGGCGGCGTTCTCCTCCAGGTAGCGGACCCGCTTGGTACCGGGGATCGGCAGGATGTCGTCGCCCTGGGCGAGCAGCCAGGCCAGCGCCGCCTGGGCCGGGGTGCAGCCCAGCTCGCCGGCGACCGCGCGGACCGCCTCGGCCAGCTTCAGGTTGGCGTCGAGGTTGCCGTCGGCGAACCGGGGGACGGTGCGCCGCCAGTCGTCCTCGGCGAGCTGCTCCCGGCTGGTGATCGCCCCGGTGAGCAGGCCCCGCCCGACCGGCGAGTACGCCACCAGGGCCACGCCCAGCTCCCGGCAGGTGGCCAGCATCTCCCCCTCGACGTCCCGGGTGAACAGGGAGTACTCCATCTGGACCGCCGAGACGGGGTGCACCGCGTGCGCCGCCCGCAGGGTCGCCGGGCTGACCTCGGAGAGGCCGATCAGGCGTACCTTGCCGGCCTGGACGAGTTCGGCCAGCGCGCCGACGGTCTCCTCGATCGGGGTCCGGGGGTCGCGCCGGTGCAGGTAGTACAGGTCGATGGTGTCGATGCCGAGCCGGGCCAGCGAGGCGTCGCAGGCCTGCTTCGCCCAGGCGGCGCTGCTGTCCACGTAGGCGCCCGGGCTGCCGGTGCCCCCGAAGCTGTCGCCGGTGGTGCGGTTGCCGAACTTGGTGGCCAGGAAGACCTCGTCGCGGCGGGCGCGGACCACCGGGCCGAGCAGCCGCTCGTTCGCCCCGAAGCCGTACATGTCGGCGGTGTCGAGGTGGTTGACCCCGAGGTCGAGGGCCCGGTGCAGGGTCCGGGTCGACTCGGCGTCGTCGGCGCCGCCGTAGGCGAAGCTCATGCCCATGCAGCCCAGGCCGATCGCCGAGACCTCCGGGCCGCTCGCGCCCACCCGTCGCTTGATCATGCCAGCTCCTCCTCCGCCCGGCGGTACGCGTCGATTTTGTAGTCGAGGACCTTGAGGTCCTCCTCCAGCTCGGCCATCCGGGCCAGCACCCGGCTCCGGTGCGCCTCGAACAGCGCTCGCCGGGCGCCGAGCGTGCGGTCCCCCTGCCGGGCCAGTTCGGCGTAGCGCCGCATGTCCCGGACCGGCATGCCGGTGCGGCGCAGCCGGGTGAGCAGGAACAGCCAGTTGACGTCGGACTCGGTGTAGCGCCGGCGGCCGGCGGAGTCCCGGCCGACCGGGGCGACCAGGCCCTCCTGCTCGTACCAGCGCAGCGTGTAGGTGGTCAGGCCGACCCGTTCCGCCGCCTCACCGACGGTGAGGCTCATCTCCCGCGTGCTGATGTCCACGCACCCAGGCTTCCAGTTCGAGGGCACTCGAAGTCAACCTTGTGCGGGGGCCGGTAACTCATCTAGCGTTGAGTTCAACACCTGATGAGTTTTGGAGGCGGGCATGGACGACGCGGTGTCGGTCCGTGACCTGGTGGTCGAGCGGGGCCGGCGGCGGGTGCTCCAGGGCATCTCCTGCGCGGTGCCCCGCGGCGCGGTCACCGGGCTGCTCGGGCCGAGCGGCAGCGGCAAGACCACCCTGATGCGCGCGATCGTCGGGGTGCAGACGGTCGACTCGGGCACGGTCAGCGTGCTGGGCCGGCCGGCCGGGGCGGCGGAGCTGCGCCGCCGGGTCGGCTACCTGACCCAGGCGCCCAGCGTCTACGCCGACCTCACCGTCCGGGAGAACGCGCGCTACTTCGCGGTGCTCCAGGGCCGGGGCCGGGCCGAGGCCGACCGGGCGGTCGCCGACGTCGGGCTGGCGAGCGCCGCCGATCAGTTGGTCGGCACCCTCTCCGGCGGTCAGCGCAGCCGCGCCTCGCTGGCCTGCGCCCTGGTCGGGGACCCGGAGCTGGTCATCCTCGACGAGCCCACGGTCGGCCAGGACCCGGTGCTCCGCGCCGACCTGTGGGCCCGGTTCCACGCCATGGCCGCCGCCGGCACCACGCTGCTGGTCTCCAGCCACGTGATGGACGAGGCGGCCCGGTGCGACCGGCTGCTGCTCATCCGGGACGGCCGGCTGGTCGCCGACGACACCCCGGACGCGGTCCGCGCCACCACCGGCGTGGACGACCTGGAGGAGGCGTTCCTCCGGCTGATCAAGGCGAGCGAACCGGAGGGCGACAAGTGAATCCGCGCATCCTCGCCGCCACCACCGGGCGGATCCTGCGCCAGCTCCGGCACGACCGGCGCACCGTGGCGATGCTGGTGGCCGTGCCCACCGTGCTGCTCACCCTGGTCTACTTCATGTACGTCGACCAGCCCACCCCGCCCGGCGGGCCGAGCGTCTTCGACCGGGTCGCGCTGATCATGCTGGGCTTCTTCCCGTTCATCATCATGTTCCTGATCACCAGCATCGCCATGCTGCGCGAGCGCACCACCGGGACCCTGGAGCGGCTGCTCACCACGCCGCTGGCCAAGATCGACCTGCTCTTCGGCTACGGCATCGCGTTCGGGCTCGCCGGGGTGCTCCAGTCGACCATCGCTTCGCTGGTGGCGTACCAGGTGTTCGGGCTGGACACCGCCGGCAGCCAGTGGCTGGTGGTGCTGATCGCCGGCCTCAACGCGGTGCTGGCGGTGGCGCTCGGCCTGCTCTGCTCCGCGTTCGCCCGCACCGAGTTCCAGGCCGTGCAGTTCCTGCCCGTGGTGGCCCTGCCGCAGCTGCTGCTCTGCGGGCTCTTCGTGCCGCGGGGCGAGATGGCCGGCTGGCTCCAGGCGATCAGCGACGTGCTGCCCCTGTCGTACGCCGTCGAGGCGCTCCAGGAGGTCGGCGCGCACGCCGACCCGACGGCGACGATGTGGCGGGACGTGGCGATCGTCGCCGGGGCGACGGTGGCGGCGCTGGTGCTGGCCGCGGCGACGCTGCGGCGGCGCAGCGGCTGATGGCGCGGCGCACGGGCCGGCGGCCCGGCAATCCGGACACCCGGGAGACCATCCTCGCGGCGGCCCGGGCGGCGTTCGCCGAGCGCGGCTTCGACGCCGTCTCGATCCGGGCGATCGCCACCGCCGCGGGGGTGGACCCGGCGCTGGTGCACCACTACTTCGGCACCAAGGAGGAGCTGTTCCGGGCCACCGTGGCGATCCCCGTCGACCCGGCGCGGCTGCTGCCGGCGGTGCTGGCCGGCGGCCCGGACGGGGTGGGCGAGCGCCTGGTCCGCACGTTCCTGACCGTCTGGGACTCGCCCGTGGGCGGGGCCGCCGTGGCCCTGCTCCGGTCGGCGGTGAGCAGCGAGTGGACCGCCCGGCTGCTGCGCGAGTTCCTGACCACCCAGGTGCTGCGGCGGGTCCTCGACCAGCTCGACGTCGACCCGGCGCAACTGCCGCTGCGGGGAGCGCTGGTGGCGAGCCAGATCGCCGGCCTGGCCATGATGCGGTACGTCATCCGCCTCGAACCGGTCGCCTCGGCCGACCCGGAGACGCTTGTCGCCGCGATCGGTCCGACCGTCCAGCGCTACCTCACCGGAGACCTGGACTGACTCAGGCGCGTCCGGCGGCGCGCGAGCAGAGCATCGGGTGCAGCAGCCGGGCCAGCTCGGCCGGGTCGGCGACCGGAGAAGCGAAGGCGAGCCGGGTGCGGCGGCGGGCGCCGGGCCTGCCGTGGGAGACCAGCAGCCCGTACCGGTCGATGCGGACCACCCGGGGCGGGCCGCCGGCCTCGGAGCCGGTCAGGCCCAGCCGCCCGCGCAGGTAGGCGCCCACCTGGTCGCCGTGGTGGTCGGCCAGGTCGGCCAGCAGTTCCGCCTCGACCGCGTGCAGCGGGTCGGGCTCGGCCTCGGCGTACGCGTCGGGGTCGATCCGGCGGGTGGCGCCGGCGCGTTCCCAGCGGGCCTCGACCACCTCGAAGCGGTGCAGGTGGAAACGGGTGCCCACGTCGAGCAGGTCGCCGGTCGGCTGGACGGTGGCGAACTCCACCGCCGCGTGGCGAGCCTCGTCGCCGTCGAGGCGGGACGCCCAGCCGGAGACCCAGGCGCGGCCGAGCGAGGGCGCGCCGGCGGCCGGCGGGAGGTCGAGCACGTCGAGCACGGTGGCCACGTCGGTGTCGCCGTCCGGCGGGACCAGCGCCGCGGCCAGGTCGCTGACCACCGGCACCAGCAGCAGGACCCGCCCGTCCGGGTCGGTGACGTGCCGGACCTGGTGCGGACCGGGCCGCCGGGCGAGGTGGACGAGGGCGGGCAGTCGGCCCGCGACGAGGGTACGGACGATCTCCGCCGGGCTGGGCCGCATGATCCCGACCTCCTGATAGTAGGTTAGGCTTACCTAAGTAGCAGGCTAGACCATCCGATCGGAGACGTCGACGTGAACCACCCCCGGCCCAAGGCCCGGCTCTCCCGCTCCCTCGGCATCCCGCTGACCCGCAAGTGCGTGCGGTACTTCGAGCGGCGCCCCTACCCGCCGGGCGTGCACGGTCGGTCCCGGCGCGGCACGTCGGACTACCAGGTGCGGCTGCTGGAGAAGCAGCGGCTGCGCCACCAGTACAACGTCAGCGAGGGCCAGCTCCGCCGCGCCTTCGACGAGGCGGCCCGGGGCACCGGGAAGACCGGCGAGACGCTGGTCGCGCTCCTGGAGCGGCGGCTCGACGCGGTGGTGCTCCGGTCCGGGCTGGCCCGCAGCATCTACCAGGCCCGCCAGCTCGTGGCGCACGGCCACTTCACCGTCGACGGGCGCAAGGTGGACCGGCCCTCGTACCGGCTGCGCCCCAACCAGGTGGTCGCGGTCCGCGAGCGCAGCCGGGCGCTGCCGCCGTTCCAGCTCGCCGCCGCCGGCGCGCACGCCGACGAGAACCCCCGGCCGTACCTGTCGGTGGAGCTGAGCGGGCTGCGGGCCACCCTGCTGCGCGAGCCGGCCCGGAACGAGGTGCCGGTGGTCTGCGACGAGCAGCTGGTGGTGGAGTTCTACTCCCGCTGACCCGCCAGGATCAGCGGGTCTGCTCCAGCCAGGAGGCGTAGAGCAGGGCGTAGACCGACTCCGGGTCCCGCAGCAGCTCGTCGTGCGGGCCGCGCTGCACGATCCGGCCCCGGTCCACCACAATCACCTCGTCGGCGGCCTGGGCCGTGGAGAGCCGGTGGGCGATGGCCAGCGTGGTCCGGCCCCGGGTGACCGCGTCCAGGGTGCGCTGTAGGCGTACCTCGGTGGCCGGGTCGACCGCGCTGGTCGCCTCGTCCAGCACCAGCAGGTCGGGGTCGGCCACGTAGGCCCGGGCCAGCGCGACGAGCTGCCGCTCGCCGACGCTGAGCGCCTCGCCGCGCTCGCCGACCGGGGTGTCCAGCCCGGCCGGCAGCCCGTCCAGCCAGTCGGCCAGGCCCAGCTCGGAGAAGGCGGCGCCGAGCTGCGCGTCGGTGAGCTCCGGGCGGGCGAAGCGGACGTTCTCCCCGACCGTGGTGTCGAAGAGGAAGCCGTCCTGCGGCACCATCACCACCCGGGAGCGCAGCGACTCGAAGCGCACCTCGCGCAGCGAGACGCCGGAGAGCAGCACCTCACCCTCGGTCGGGTCCATCAGCCGGGTGAGCAGCTTGGCGAAGGTGGTCTTGCCGCTGCCGGTCTCGCCGACCACGGCCACCCGGCTCTTCGCCGGGATCTCCAGCGTCACGTCGTGCAGCACCGGCGGCCCGCCCGGGTAGGCGAAGGTCACCTCGGCGAAGCGGACGTCCAGCGGGCCGGGCGGCAACTCCCGGCCCCGCTCCCCCGGGTCGGCCACGTCCGGCGCGACGTCCAGCACGTCGAGCACCCGGCGCCAGCCGGCGATCGCGTTCTGCGCCTCGTTGAGCACCTCGGTGGCGATCTGCACCGGCTGGATGAAGAGCGTCACGAGGAACAGGAACGCGGTGAGCTGGCCGATGGACAGGGTGCGGTCGACGCCGAGGTTGACCCCGACCACCACCACCGCGGCCAGCGCCAGGCCGGCCGCCAGCTCGCCGACGGAGCTGCCCAGGATGCTGATCCGGATGGCCTTCTGCTGGGCCCGCCGCTGCCCCTCGATCGCCGCGTCCAGCCGCCGGGCGGTGCGTCCGGCGATCCCGTACGACCGGATCACCGGGGCGCCCACCACGCTCTCGCCGATGGTGCCGAGCAGGGTGCCCATCCGCTGCCGGACCAGCCCGTAGGCACCGGCCAGCCGGCGCTGGAGCAGCCGGATCACCAGCACCGCGGGCGCGAACGCCACGAGCACCACCAGGGTCAACTGCCAGGAGTACGCGAGCATCACGGCCGTGGTCACCACGAGCTGGCCGAGGTTGACGATCAGGATCACGCCGCCCCACTGGAGGAACTGGGTGATCTGGTCGACGTCGCTGGTGACCCGGGAGACCAGCGAGCCGCGCCGCTCGGACTGCTGGTGCAGCATGGACAGGTCGTGCACGTGCCGGAAGGCCCGGGTGCGCACCCCCGCCAGCGCGGTCTCGCTGACCGTGAACAGCCGGCGCATCATCAGGTAGCCGCAGGCGGTGGTGACCACCAGCACGGCGGCGGTGGCCAGCACGGTCAGGGTGACCACGTCCAGGTCGAGGCCGCCGACGATGCCGTGGTCGATGCCGCGCTGCACGGCCACCGGCACGGCGACCCGGCCGATCATGTAGACCAGGGCCAGCGCCACGGTGCCGGCCAGCCCGGTCCTCAGCTCCGGGGAGAGCGCCAGCCCGCGCCGCAGCGTCCGCCAGGTCGACTCGGTCCGCTGTTCGGCAGCCACACTGGTCACCGGTCAACCTCGACTTCCAGGCCGGAGGTCAGCGGGGTGACCTCGTCGTACGTGCGGGTCTGCTCGCGTTCCTGCTCGGCCTGTTCGTAGGCGGTGACCAGGTCGGCGTAGCCGGGAACGGTGGCGAGCAGGTCGGCGTGCGAGCCGCGGGCGACCACCCGGCCGTGCTCGACGTAGATCACCTCGTCGGCGAGCGCGATGGTGGCCCGCCGGTAGGCGACCACCAGGATCGAGGCGGGCGCTCCCCCGTCCGCCGGGGCGCGCAGCCCGGCCAGGATGGCCGCCTCCACCCGTGGGTCGACGGCGCTGGTGGCGTCGTCGAGCACCAGCAGCCGGGGCCGGCCGGCGACCGCCCGGGCCAGGGTCAGCCGTTGCCGCTGCCCGCCGGAGAGCGAGGTGCCCCGCTCGCCGACCATGGTGTCCAGCCCGTCGGGCAGCGCGGCCACGAAGCCGTCCGCCTCGGCCAGCCGCAGCGCCGCCCAGACCTCCTCGTCGCCGATCCCGGGACGGTCGAGGGCGATGTTGGCCCGCACGGTGTCGTCGAACACGAACGGCACCTGGGCGACCAGGGCCACGGTCGAGGCCAGCGAGGCGGCGGTCAGCTCGCGCACGTCGACCCCGTCCAGGGTGACCGTGCCGCTGTCCGGGTCGACCAGCCGCACGGCCAGCGAGGCGATGGTGGACTTGCCCGCGCCGGTCGGCCCGACCAGGGCGACCGTCTTCCCGGCCGGCACGGTGAAGGTGACCTCGCCGAGCACCTGGGCGCCGGGCAGGTGCGCCTCGGCCGGCTCGTACCCGAAGTGCACGTCGTGGAAGGCGAGGGTGGCCGGCGCCGGCGTGGCCGGGTCGAGCGTCACCTCGCCGTACGGCATCTCGCCGGTGGCGTCGAGGACCCGGCGGACGCGGTCCCAGCCGGCGACGCTGCGCGGCAGCTCGGCCAGCACCCAGCCGATGGCCCGGACCGGGAAGGCCAGCACGGTGAAGAGGAAGGCCACGCTGACCAGCTCGGTCACGGTGATCGCGCCCTGCCGGAGCCGGATCGCGCCGACCACCAGCACGGCGAGCGTGCCGAGGCTGGGCAGCGTCTCCAGCATGGGGTCGAAGACGCCGCGCAGCTTGCCCACCGAGATCAGCGCGTCGCGCAGGTCGCCGGCGCGGGAGGCGAACCGGGCGGTCTCCTGGGCCTCCCGGCCCATCGTCTTGACCACCAGGGCGCCGTCGAAGCTCTCGTGCGCGATGCCGCTGACCTCGGCGCGCAGCCGCTGCGCGCGGGCCTGACGGGGCGCCATCCGGCGGGAGTAGACCACGTTGAGCGCGAACAGCGCCGGGAAGACGGCGAGGCCGACGAGCGCGAGGGCCCAGTCGGTGATGAACAGCGAGATCACGGCGCCGACCAGCATCACCAGGGTGCCGACGGCGAAGGGCAGCGGCGCGATGGGATACCAGGCGGCCTCGACGTCCGAGTTGGCGTTGGAGAGCAGGGTGCCGGTGGCGTTGCGGTGGTGCCAGGCCAGCGGCAGGTCGAGGTAGCGGCGGGTGACCCGGCGGCGGTAGGCGGCCTGGAGCCGGTACTGCATGTAGCCGGCGCCGAGCCGGCGGCCGAAGATGCCGACCACCCGCAGCACGCTGATCCCGAACAGCGCGGCCGCGGCGAGCGCCAGGGCGCTGCCTGTCACCGAGCCGCGGGCGACCGCCGGGACCACCACCTTGCCGACCACCGCGCCGACCACGTACGCGCTGGCGATCACCATGAGGCCGAAGAGCACGCTGCCGGCCACCGCGACCGCGAAGATGCGCGGCTGTTCCCGGATGGCCCGGCCGAGCACCCGTAGCCCTCTGCCGAGGACGTCCCGACTTGTCCCGCTCGCCACGCTCTCCCCCGCCGTAAGCCGCAGTTCTTCCCCTCATCCTTACTGCTCGACGCCGCCTCCGCCGACCCGGCCCCGATATGTCGACCGTCACTCCTCCCGGTGGACCCCCGCCGAGCAGGGCGGACACCCCGGGCGCCGGCCGACCGGCGGCCGGGCGCGGCGCGCCGCGTCCGGTGCGGGCCCGCCGACCGGCCCCGCCGGGCCTACGATCGGGCCATGCCGCGGTACGCCCGGGCGGAGCGCGAGGCGCTCGCCGACCTGATGCTGGAGCTGGGACCGGACGCGCCGACGGTCAACGAGGGGTGGACCACCCGCGACCTGGCGGCGCACCTGCTGGTGCGGGAGCGCCGGCCGGACGCGGCCGGCGGCATCCTGCTGCCGCCGCTGCGCGGGCACGGCGAGGGGGTTCGCCGGCGGGTGGCCGCCGGACCGTACGCGGACCTGGTGGCCCGGGTCCGCCGCCCGCCGCTGTGGAGCCCGGTGAGCAACCCGCTCACCGACGAACTGGTCAACGGGCTGGAGTTCTTCATCCACCACGAGGACGTGCGCCGGGCCCGGCCGGACTGGCTCCCCCGCGACCTGCCGGCCGGGCAGCAGGCGGCGCTCTGGAAGCGGGCCTCCGTGCTGGCCCGGGTGGCGTTGCGGCGCTTCCCGGCCGACCTGCTGATCCAGGCCCCCGGCTACGGCGAGCGCGCCGTCGGTCGCGGCGGCGAGCGGCTGCGGGTGGTCGGCGCCCCGGGCGAGCTGGTGCTGTTCATCTCCGGCCGGCAGCGGGTGGCCCGGGTCCAGGTGGACGGCCCGACCGCGCCGGCGGAGCGGCTGCGATCGGCCGGCCTGGGCTTCTGACGGATTGCGCCGGCCCGGCCACCGGGCCCGGTGGGAACGGCCTCGGCCCAGCGACGGTGGCCGATCCCGGCTGCCGTACGCTCCTTTGCCGCCGCCCAACCCTGAGCGGCGGGACAGGGGAGACGGATGCGAGGCTTCGCGCTCTCGGCACTGCACGAACCTCCCTTCCCGGCGCGCCGCCACGCCGCCGTCGAGCTGGTCGTCGGGGAGAGCGCCGGGTGGGTACGCGACCTGGGCCTGATCGACACCCCGGACGGGCTGCGCCGGCTGGCCGGCGCCCACCCCGTGGAGCTGGCCGGGCGGGCCTGCCCGGACGCGTCGGTCGGCGGCCTGCGACTGCTCGCCGACCTGATCAGCTGGCTGTTCGTGATGGACGACGCGTGCGACGAGGACGGCCTGGGTGCCGACCCCACCCGGCTGGCGCCGACCGTGGCGGCCCTGCTGGAGGTGCTGGACCGGCACGGCGACCGGGCCGCGCCCGTCCCGACCGGCGCCGGCCCGCTCGCCGTGGCGCTGGACGACCTGTGCCGGCGGGCCCGTGACCGGCAGCGGCCGGCGCTGCTGCTGCGCCTGGTGAGCCAGTTGCGCGAGTACCTGCTGGCGCTGCTCTGGGAGGCGGCCAACCGGGAGCACCGCCGGGTGCCCGGGGTGGCCGAGTACGTGCAGATGCGCCGGCACACCGGCGGCGCCCGGCCCAGCTTCACGCTGACCGACCTGGCCCACCCGGACCTGCCCGGCCCGGGCCGGCGGGCGGATCCGGCGCTGGCCGCCCTGGACGCGCTCGCCGCCGACCTGGTCTGCTGGTGCAACGACCTCTTCTCCTACGGCAAGGAGCGGGCGACCGGCCCGGACGCGCACAACCTGGTCACCACCATCGCCGGCGAGACCGGGCAGGGCGAGGAGGCGGCGCTGCGCGCGGCAGCCACCCGGTTCAACCAGGGCCTGGCGGCCTACGCGGAGCGGGACGCGGCGCTGGCCGTGACGGGCGACGAGGGGGTGCGGGCCTTCCTCGCCACCCGGCGGAACTGGATCCGGGCCACCTACGACTGGTCCCTCGCCGCCACCCGGTACGCCTGAGCGCGTTCCACCTCCCGGGACGGCGGTCGCCGCAGGCCACGGGGGCTAGCCGCTGCCCGGGTCCAGGCAATACTCTTCGGTAACCGCAGAATGGCGTGACCCCCGTCACGTCCCTCCACCCTTGAAGGCGGCTACAGCGATGGCTCTCGATGTACCGTACCGTTCCGTACCCGACATGTTCCTCAAGCGCGTTGCGGACTCCCCCGACCGCGACGCGTTCGCCCATCCCGCCCCGGACGACTCCGGGCCGGTCTGGCTGACGTGGCAGCAGGTCGGGCAGCGCGCCAAGGCGATCGCCGCCGGGTTGCACGGGCTCGGCGTCGGCCTGGAGGACCCGGTGGCGATCCTGGCCAACACCCGGCTGGAGTGGGTGCTCGCCGACTTCGGGATCATGTGTGCCGGCGGGGCCACCACCACCGTCTACCCGACCACCGAGCCGGATGACGCGACGTACATCGTCGCCGACTCCGGGTCGAAGGTGCTCTTCGCCGAGAACCCCGCCCAGGCGGCGAAGATCGCCGGCGCGGCGGTGCCGGCGCTGACCCACGTGGTGCTCTTCGACGGCGTGCCCGACCCGGCCGCCACCGTCCCGCAGCTCACCCTGGCCGAGCTGGAGGAGCGCGGGGCCCGGGCCCTGGAGAACGAGCCCGACCTGATCGACATGCTGGTCGCCGGGATCGGCCCCGATCACCTGGCGACCCTCATCTACACCTCGGGCACCACGGGCCGGCCGAAGGGCGTCGAGCTGCTGCACGGCGGCTGGTGCTGGGAGGGCGTGGCGCAGGCCGAGCTGGGCCTGCTGCACGCCGACGATCTGCAGTACCTGTGGCTGCCGCTGTCCCACTCGTTCGGCAAGACGCTGCTCTGCGGCGCCACCCACGTCGGCCTGCCCACCTACGTCGACGGCCGGGTGGACAAGCTGGTCGACCTGCTCGGCGTGATCCGGCCGACCCTCATGTGCGGCGCGCCCCGGGTCTTCGAGAAGGTCTACAACAAGGCGGTGACCACGGCCCAGAGCGCCGGCGGCGCGAAGGCGAAGATCTTCGCCTGGGGCGTCGCGGTGGGCAAGGAGAAGGTCGCGCTGGAGCAGGCCGGCAAGCCGGTGCCGACGGGCCTGAAGCTGAAGTACGCGCTGGCCGAGAAGCTGGTGTTCAGCAAGCTCCAGGCCCGGCTCGGCGGCCGGATGCGGGTGCTGGTCTCCGGCGCGGCGCCGCTGAGCAAGGAGATCGGCACCTTCTTCGCCGCGGCCAACCTGCCCATCTCGGAGGGCTACGGGCTCACCGAGACCAGCGCCGGCGCGTTCGTGAACCCGCCCGGCGGGCTGCGGATCGGCAGCGTGGGCCGGGCCATGGGCGACCTGGAGTGCCGGATCGACACCGACGGCGAGATCCTGGTCCGCGGCAAGCCGGTCATGCGCGGCTACCACAACCTGCCCGAGGAGACCGCGGCCGCGTTCACCGAGGACGGCTTCTTCCGCACCGGCGACATCGGCACCCTCGACGACGAGGGCTACCTGCGCATCACCGACCGGAAGAAGGACCTGGTCAAGACCTCCGGCGGCAAGTACATCGCGCCGTCGCACATCGAGGGCATGTTCAAGGCCGTCTGCCCCTACACCTCGCAGGCCGTGGTGATCGGGCAGGCGCGCAACTACTGCACGATGCTGGTCACGCTGGACCCGGACGCGATCAAGGCCTGGGCCGCCGGCACGCCGCTGGAGGGCCGCGACTACACCGCGATCGTCACCTCGCCCGAGGCGCAGGCCATGGTCGAGGGCTACGTGGCCGAACTGAACGGCAAGCTGAACCGCTGGGAGACGATCAAGAAGGTGACCATCCTCCCCCGGGACCTCACCATCGAGGACGGCGAGGTCACCCCGTCGCTGAAGATCAAGCGCCGGAGCGTGGAGACCAACTTCGCCGACGAGATCGACAAGATGTACGCGGGCACCCTCGCCGAGCTGTAGCGAGCCCGCACCGTCCGGCGGCCGTGCCCCTCCGTCCCGGGGCACGGCCGCCGCCGTCGTCGGCCGGCCCGGTCAGAGGTGCCGCTGGCGCCAGTGGCTCTGGTCCGCCTCCGTGGCGAGTTGCTCCTCCAGCGCGAGCTGCCGGACCTGGCGCCGCCGGCCGTCCTCGCGGAACGTCTCCGCCATCACCCCGATGGTGGTGAGCACCGCCAGCAGGCCCAGGGCGACCAGTTCCGGGATCGGGGCGGCGAACGGGGCGACGGCGGCGAGCACCACGACCGTGATCAGCAGCGGCCAGTGCACCTCCCGGAGCGCCACCAGCGCGCAGGCGGCCAGGCTGAGCAGGTAGAGGCCCACCCCGCCGTAGAAGATGGTGGCCCAGAAGCCGCCCAGCGGCTCGCCCCAGCTGGGGGTTTCCGGGCTGGCCGATTCGGCGAGCAGGTCCTTGAGGCCGAGGGCGAAGAGGATGACCCCGGCGATCAACGGCAGGTGCAGGAACGTGTAGACGTCCCGCGCGAGCCGGAGTCGGGCACGCGGGTCGCGGGCGTGGTGCAGCGCCTGCTCCAGCGCGTACGCCAGGGTGTCGAAGTACGCCCACCACAGCATCGCCACGACCAGGACACCGAGCAGCGCGGCGACCGCCACCGGGCCGGTGAGCGGCAGCCCGGTCTTCGGGCCGAGCCCCAGCGCGATGATCGACTCGCCGAGCGCGATCAGCACCATCAGCGCGTGCCGTTCCGCCCAGTGCCCGGCGGAGAGCACCACCCACCACCGCCGGGCCAGGATCACCCCGCCCAGGTACTCGACCAGCAGCGCCACGGTCCAGAGCGCCAGTTGCAGCGTCACGGCGACCATCCGGTCGGCGAGTCGCTGGGGGACCGTGCCGGCGACCACCAGCAGCACGGTGGCCACGCTCGGCAGCACCGCGCGCAGCAGCAGCCGCTGGCGCCGGACCGGATCCGACCGGTCGACCCAGGCGAAGACCGTGAGCTGGGCCATCCGGATCACGAAGTAGCAGGCCGCGAAGACCAGCGGGCCGTTCAGCCCGCCGGGACGGTCGACGAACGCGCTCGGCACGCTGAGCACCAGCAGGAACGTCGCGGCCACCGTGACGAAGCCGGCCAGCGGCAGCAGGCCCTGGTCGGCGCGGAGCGCGTTGCCGAGCCGGGCGAAGCCGGTCCACGACCACCAGAGCAGCGCCAGCACCAGCAGGCAGCGGTAGAGGTTGGCCGGGGTGAGCAGGGTGGCGGTCAGGGTGGTGACGTTGATGAACCCGAAGACGAAGACCAGGTCGTAGAACAGCTCCAGCCGGGTGGTCCGGGAGCCGGGCGCGCCGGGTCGCACGATCCGCGACCAGCGGGCACCCTCGCCGTTCCCCACCCGCGCAGTCTGCGCACCGCGTGGCCGCCGCGTCGCCGATCGGAAGATCCGTACCGGAAGGTGGGCCGCGGTCCGGGGCCGGGTCAGGCGATGACGGAGGGCTCCCGCCACTGGGGGCGGCCGGTCCGGTCCAGGTCGTAGCGGACCGCGGCGAGCCGGCCGACGGCCTCCTCCAGGTCCGCGGCGGGCAGCGTGAAGGGCAGCCGGAGGAACCGCTCCAGGGTGCCGTCCAGACCGAACCGGGGTCCGGGTGCCAGGCGTACGCCCACCTCCTCGGCGGCCCGGGCCAGCGCGCTGGAGATCGGGCCGTCCAGCTCCACCCAGAGGGTCACCCCGCCGCGCGGCACGGTGACCCGCCAGTCGGGTAGCCGGTCGGCCATCGCCTTCACCAGGGCGTCCCGCTGCGCGGCGAGCTGGAGCCGCCGGGCGGCCACGATGCTCGGCCCCTCGGCCAGCAGGTGCACCGCGACGAGCTGGTCGAGCACCGGGCTGGCCATGTCCACGCCGACCCGGGCGGCGGCCAGCCGCTGCACCTGCGGGGCGGACGCCCGCACCCAGCCGATCCGCAGCCCACCCCAGTACGGCTTGCTCATCCCACCGATGCTGATCACCCGGGAGTGCCGGTCGAAGGTGGCCACCGGCGGCGGCAGCGGGGTGCCGTCCAGCGGCAGGTCCACGAAGGACTCGTCCACGACCAGGTCGGTGCCGGCCGCGTGCGCCGCGCCGACCAGCCGCTCGCGCAGGTCGGTCGCCATCAGGTGGCCGGTCGGGTTGTGGAACTCGGGGATCACGTACGCCAGCTTCGGCCGGGTCTGCCGGATGCTGCCCAGCAGCAGGTCGGCGTCCCAGCCGACCCCGTCGGCGGCCAGCCCGTGGGTGGTGATCCGGGCCCGCCGGGCGGAGAGCGCGGCGAGGGCGTTCGGGTAGGTCGGGGACTCGACCAGCACCCCGCCGCCGGGCGACAGGGCCAGCCGCAGCACCAGGTCCAGCGCGTGCTGCGTGCCGCTGGTGACCATGATCTGCTCCGGGCTGGTGGGCAGCCCCCGATCGGTGTACGAGCGGGCCACCGCCTCGCGCAGCTCGATGATGCCGGTCGGGTGGTAGCCGGCCCCGCCGAGGTAGCGCGGCAGGTCCTCGGCGGCGGCCCGGGCGGCCGGCACGAGCTGGGCCGGGGCGGAGAGCGCCGCCACCCCCAGGTCGATCATGTCGCGGTCGTCCAGCGGGGTCCAGAGCCCGGTGCTGGCCACCCGATGGGTGCCCGGCAGCATGGTCCAGCTCCCGGCGCCCCGCCGGCTGGCGAGGTGGCCCGTCTCCCGCAGCTCCCGGTAGGCGGCGGTGACCGTGGTCCGGCTGATCCGCAGCGCCTCGGCCAGGTCCCGCTCGGCCGGCAGGCGTACCCCGAGGGGGAGCCGGCCGTCGGCGAGCAGCCCGCGGACCGCGGCGGCGAGCGCGGCGTAGTCCGGGCTGCGCCGGCGACCCGGCAGGGCATGCCACTGCCCGAGGAGCCGAGCCAATTGGACGCCACGCACCTGACTCGTCATGGCCACCCCTCCGAAATTGGCTCTGTCGCGGGCAGGATTGGCCCCTAGGGTGGCATGCATGGCTCAGATTGGCAATCTCCGGCACCGGCCGACCCGGCGGCTCATCCAGCTCTACGCCGGGCTCGCCCTCTACGGGATCAGCATGGCGCTGATGATCCGGTCCGGCCTCGGGCTCGACCCGTGGGACGTGTTCCACCAGGGGCTCGCCCGGCAGACGCACCTCTCCTTCGGCACGGTCACCATCGCGGTCGGCGCGCTGGTGCTGCTGCTCTGGATCCCGCTGCGGCAACGCCCCGGCCTCGGCACCATCAGCAACGTCGTGGTGATCGGGCTGGTCGTCGACGCCACCCTGGCCCTGCTGCCGCCCGGCGACGGCCTGCCGGTCCGCGCCACACTGCTGGTCGTCGGGATCGTCGCCAACGGCGCGGCCACCGGCCTCTACCTCGGGGCCGGGCTCGGCCCCGGCCCGCGCGACGGCCTGATGACCGGCTTCACCGCCCGCCACCCCCGCTTCTCCCTCCGGCTCGTCCGGACCGTCATCGAGGTGACCGTGCTGAGCCTGGGCTGGCTGCTCGGCGGCACCGTGGGCCTCGGCACCGTGGCCTACGCGCTGGCCATCGGGCCGCTCGCCCAGATGTTCATCCCGGTCTTCGCGGTGCCGGCCCGACCGGCCGACGAGCCGGTGGCGGCCGGCGCGCCGCACCCGGCCGGCGAGGCGGCCTGAACCGCCCCGACCACGCAGCGTCACCGGCGCCGCGCCGACCGCCACACGCTGGGACGGTCCGGACGGCGCTGAGCTGCGGCGACGTCCGGCCGCGAAACCGGGTGTTTTCTCCGCCGTCGCGGCCGGGCATCATTCGTTCATGGGGGAGAACGGTTGGCGTCGGAGCGACGCCTGGATCTTCGTCTCACTGGTCATCGCGAGCGGCGCCGGCCGGCACCGCCGGGCCGCCGACACCCGGCGCCCGGAGGGCGTGCGCCTCGCCGACGTCCTCTCCACCGCCGACCACCTCAACCAGGCCATCCCCGAGCGGCACGAGGTGGAGGGCGCGGTCCGCCGGCTCGTGAGCGCCGGCCTGGTCAGCGTCACCGACGGCTGGTTCCGGGTGACCCCGGACGGCGAGCGGCTCTGGCGCACCCGGCCCAGCGCCGGGCTGGGCACCACGGTGGACACCGTGCAGGGCGTGCTGAGCCGCCGCCCCGCCCCGGACGAGTCCGACTGGCAACTGGACGAGGACGACCACGCCGCCGCCGTCCAGGAGTACGCGGTCCGCTCGATCCCGATGCCGCGCCGCTCCCCGGAGGGCCACTCCGGCCGCCCCTGACCGCGCTTTCTAGCGGACGGGGTGGCCGGCGCCGCGCAGGGCGTCCTTGACCTCGCCGACGGTCAGCTCGCCGAAGTGGAAGACGCTGGCGGCGAGCACCGCGTCGGCGCCCGCGCCGATGGCCGGCGGGAAGTGGGCCACCTGGCCGGCCCCGCCGCTGGCGATCACCGGCACGTCGACGACCGCGCGGACCGCCTCGATCAGCGGCAGGTCGAAACCGGCCTTGGTGCCGTCGGCGTCCATCGAGTTGAGCAGGATCTCCCCCGCGCCCAGTTCGGCGCCGCGCGCCGCCCACTCGACCGCGTCGAGGCCGGTGCCCCGGCGCCCGCCGTGGGTGGTCACCTCGAACCCGCTGGGCGTGGTGCCGGCCGGAGCCCGGCGCACGTCGAGGGAGAGCACCAGCACCTGGCGGCCGAACCGGTCGGCGATCTCGGCGATCAGCTCGGGGCGGGCGATGGCCGCGGTGTTCACCCCGACCTTGTCCGCGCCGGCGCGCAGCAGGGTGTCGACGTCGGCGACCCGGCGGACGCCGCCGCCCACGGTGAGCGGGATGAAGACCGACTCGGCGGTGCGCCGCACCACGTCGAGCATGGTGCCGCGGTCGCTGCTGGAGGCGGTGACGTCGAGGAAGGTCAGCTCGTCCGCGCCGGCCCGGTCGTACGCCGCCGCCAGCTCGACCGGGTCGCCGGCGTCGCGCAGGTCGAGGAAGTTGACCCCCTTGACCACCCGCCCGGCGTCCACGTCCAGACAGGGGATCACCCGTACCGCCACCGTCATGCCGCGAGCCTATCCAACCGCCGCGTGTGGGACCGGGACTCACACCCGGACGAGCATCTTGCCGAGGTTCTCGCCGCGCAGCATGCCGAGGAAGGCCTCCGGGGCCCGCTCGATGCCGTCGACCACCGTCTCGTCGTAGGAGATCCGGCCGTCCCGCAGCCAGCCGGCCATCTCCTGGACGAACTGCTCCCGCAGGTGCCCGTGGTCGCCGACCAGGAAGCCGCGCAGGGTGAGCCGCTTGCCGATGAGCAGGGCCAGGTTGCGCGGGGCGGCGGGCGGCTCCGTGGCGTTGTACTGCGCGATCATGCCGCAGATGGCGGCCCGGCCGTGCAGCTTCATGGCGCCGATGGCGGCCTCCAGGTGCTCGCCGCCGACGTTGTCGAAGTAGACGTCGACGCCGTCCGGGGCGGCGGCCCTGAGCTGCTCCCGGACCGGGCCGTCGTGGTAGTCGAACGCGGCGTCGAAGCCGAGCGCCCGGAGCCGCTCGACCTTGGCCGGCGAGCCGGCGCTGCCGACCACCCGGGCCGCGCCGCGCAGCTTGGCGATCTGCCCGACCATGCTGCCGACCGCACCGGCCGCACCGGAGACGAAGACCGTCTCGCCCGGCTTCATGGCCGCCACGTCGAGCAGCCCGGCGTACGCGGTGAGCCCGGTCATGCCGAGCACGCCCAGGTAGGCGCTGACCGGGGCCAGCTCCGGGTCGACCTTCCGCGCGCCCTTGGCGTCGACCAGCGCGTACTCCCGCCAGCCCAGGCCGTGCAGCACGACGTCGCCGGGCGTGAAGCCCTCGGCCTCGCTGGCCACCACCTCACCGACCGCGCCGCCGTCGAGCGGGGCGTCGAGCGCGAACGGCGGCACGTACGACTTGACGTCGTTCATCCGCCCGCGCATGTACGGGTCCACCGACATGAACCGGTTGCGGACCACGAGCTGGCCCGGACCCGGGGTGGGCACCTCGGTGGTGACCAGCCGGAAGTTGTCGGCGGTCGGCCAGCCCTGCGGCCGGGACGCCAGGTGGATCTCCCGGTTCGCGGTCATCGGGCGTCCCGGACGGTCAGGGCGACCTCGATGTTGCCGCGGGTCGCGTTGGAGTAGGGGCAGACCTGGTGGGCGGCCTCGACGAGCTGCTGCGCGGCGGACCGCTCGACGGCGGGCAGGTCGACCACCAGGGTGACCGCGAGGCCGTAGCCGCCGCTGCCGTTCGGGCCGATGCCCACCTCGGCCTCGACGACCGAGTTCGAGACGTCCGCCCTGGCCTTGCGGGCGACCACGCGCAGCGCGGAGTGGAAGCAGGCCGCGTAGCCGGCCGCGAAGAGCTGCTCCGGGTTGGTCGCGCCGCCGGCGCCGCCCATCTCCTTCGGGATGGCCAGGTCCAGGTCGAGGCCGCCGTCGGAGGTGCGGACGTGGCCGTCCCGGCCGTCGCCGGTGGCCTGCGCGGACGCGGTGTAGAGCACCTGCATGGTGGTCACTGCTCCTTCTGTCGGTGGATCGTCTCGGTGACCCGGGTGAGGGTGTCGCGCAGGGCGACCAGCTCGGCCTCGGTGAGGCCGGTGGCGAGGGCGACCCGCCGCGGCACCTCGTCCATCCGCTCCCGCAGGGCCCGGCCCTGCGCGGTGAGGCCCACCTCGACCCGGCGCTCGTCGGCCGCCGAGCGGGTGCGTACCACCAGGCCGGCCGCCTCCAGCCGCTTGAGCAGCGGGGAGAGGGTGCCGGAGTCGAGCCGGAGCCGCGCGCCGAGCTCGGAGACCGTGGGGGCGTCGTCGCCGCGCTCCCAGAGCACCAGCAGCACCAGGTACTGCGGGTAGGTCAGGCCGTGCTCGTCGAGGATGGGCCGGTAGACGTCGGTGAGGGCGCGCGACGCCGCGTAGAGGGCGAAGCACACCTGCCGGCGCAGCACCAGATCATCGGTCACGCGTCGAACGGTAGCCCACAATCAAGTTGTGCACAATTCAATCGGTCCCGTGAACGGTGTCACAGCGGGCGGCGGCGCCATCTCGGAAGCGCCTTCCGAGCTGATGCGACAAACGCGCCCGGATCAGTCCTCGGCGATCCACGCCTCCAGCTCGACCTCCACCAGCAGGTCGGGATCGATCAGGCCGGCCACCACCACCATCGTGGCGACCGGCCGGACCCCGCCGAACACCGCGTTGTGCGCGCGGCCCACCTCGTCGGCGTACATCCGGTCGGTCACGTACATCCGGGTGCGCACCACGTCGGCCGGTTCGACGCCGACCTCCGCGAGCGCGTCCAGGCCGATCCGGATCGCCTGGGCGGTCTGCGCGGCGGCGTCCCCGACGTGGGCGACCTGGCCGTCCACCGTCGACGTGCAGCCGGCGGTGATCGCCAGTTGCCCGGCCCGGACCACCCGGGAGTAGCCGTAGAGCGCCTCCCACGGGCCGCCGGAGCCGAGCCGGGTGACGGCCGTGTCCCGACCGCCGCCGACGGCGGCCGTCACGCCCCGGCCCGCAGCGTGGCGAGCGCCTCGGCGACGGTGAACGCTCCGGCGTAGAGCGCCTTGCCGGCGATCACGCCCTCCACGCCCACCGGCTCCAGGGTGGCCAGCGCACGCAGGTCGTCCAGGGTGGACACGCCACCGGAGGCGATCACCGGGGCGTCGGTGCGGGCGCAGACCTCGCGCAGCAGGTCCAGGTTGGGCCCGCGCATCGTGCCGTCCTTGGTGATGTCGGTGACCACGTAACGGGCGGCGCCGGCCTTGTCCAGCCGCTCCAGCACCTCGTAGAGGTCGCCGCCGTCGCGGGTCCAGCCACGGGCGGAGAGGGTACGGCCACGCACGTCCAGCCCGATCGCCACCCGGTCGCCGTACTCGCCGCAGACCCGGTCGCACCACTCCGGGTTCTCCAGCGCGGCGGTGCCGATGTTGACCCGGGCCGCCCCGGTGCCCAGCGCGGCCTGCAACGACTCGTCGTCCCGGATGCCGCCGGAGAGCTCGACCTTCACGTCGAGCTGGCGGACCACCTCGGCGAGCAGGTGCGCGTTGGTGCCCCGACCGAACGCGGCGTCCAGGTCGACCAGGTGGATCCACTCCGCACCGTCGGCCTGCCAGGCGAGGGCGGCCTCCACCGGGTCGCCGTACGCGGTCTCGCTGCCGGCGGCGCCCTGGACGAGCCGCACGGCCTGCCCGTCGGCGACGTCCACGGCGGGCAACAGGGTGAGAGTCAACGCTCTTCTCCTCGCATCCTCAACGGCGGTCCAGGGCGATCACCACGATCGCCGGCAGGACCAGCAGCAACAACACGACCAACGCCAGCCGCAGCGCCAGGTCGTCGACGAAACTCCAGATGCCGGCCACGGCCGCGCCGGTGAGCAGCACGATCGCCGCCCGCTCGCCCCGGCTGTGCCGGCGCAGCCGGCCGGTCCGGCCCCGCCGCGGCGTGGGCGTCAACCGGCGTACGACGGCGCGCCGCCGCGCCCGGCGCGCCACCCGGCGGGCGCGCGCGGCGCGTTCCCGCTCCAGCTCGGCCTGGCGCGCCTCCCGGCGCCGGGCCCGCTCCTTGCTCAAAGGGTGGCCAGCCAGTTGCGCAGCAGGGTGGCCCCGGTGTCGGCCGACTTCTCCGGGTGGAACTGGGCCGCCGACAGCGGGCCGCGCTCGACCCCGGCGACGAAGTCGGTGCCGTGGTGCGCGGTGGTGACGGTGGCCCCGGCGGCGGCCAGCGCGGCCGGTTCGGTCACCCCGTAGGAGTGGACGAAGTAGAACCGGGCGTCGGCCGGCAGGCCGGCGAAGAGCGCCGAGCCGGCCGGGGCGTGCACCGTGTTCCAGCCCATGTGCGGCAGCCGCGGCGCGGGCAGCTTCGTCACCCCGCCGGGCAGCAGCCCGAGCCCCTTGGTGACCACACCGTGCTCGTCGCCGTGCTCGAAGAACACCTGCATCCCGACGCAGATGCCGAGCACCGGGCGGCCGGCGGCGATCCGGTCGGCGATGACCGGGCCGGCGCCCAGCGCCTCGATGCCGGCCATGCAGGCGGCGAAGGCGCCGACGCCCGGCACGACCAGGCCCTCGGCCTCGGCGGCGGCGGCCAGGTCGGCGGTGACGGTGACGTCGGCGCCGGCCCGCTCCAGCGCGCGCTCGGCCGAGCGCAGGTTGCCCGAGCCGTAGTCGAGCACCACGACACGCCGTCCCATCAGCCCTCCCCGGGGAACAGCCAGAGCAGGCCGCCGGCGGTGGCCAGCGCGGCCAGCAGCCCGGTGACCACCACCGCGCCACGGGCGGCGCCCTGCTTGTAGAGCGACCAGGTCCCGCCGACCAGCACCCCGGCCAGGATCAGCAGCAGCGTCGGCAGTGCCCGCCCCATCAGAGCGCGCCCTTCGTGCTGGGGATCGCGCCGGCGGCGCGCGGGTCGATCGAGGTGGCCTCGCGCAGCGCCCGGGAGACCGCCTTGAACTGGGCCTCGACCACGTGGTGGGCGTCCGGGTGGCCGCCGGGCCGGGCCGCCCGCAGCACGTCCACGTGCAGGGTGACCCGGGCGGCCTGGCCGAACGACTCCCAGATGTGCCGGGTCATGCTGGTCGGGTAGACCGGCCCGATGTACGGCGCGAGCGGCGGCTCGTCGTGCACCACGTACGGCCGGCCGGAGAGGTCGACGGCGGCCCGGACCAGCACCTCGTCCATGGGGACGGTGGCCGAGCCGTACCGCCGGATGCCGGCCTTGTCGCCCAGCGCCTGGTCGAACGCGGTGCCCAGGGCGAGCGCCGTGTCCTCCATGGTGTGGTGGGCGTCGATCTCCAGGTCGCCGACCGTGTGCACGGTCAGGTCGAAGCCGCCGTGCCGGGCGATCTGGTTCAGCATGTGGTCGTAGAAGCCGACGCCCGTCTCGATGTCGGCCTTGCCCGTGCCGTCGAGGTCGATCTCGACGAGGACCTTGGTCTCCTTGGTGATCCGCTCCACCCGGGCGGTCCGGCTCATTGCTCGCCTCTCGGTCGCGACTGCGGGGCTCGCAAGCTCACTCCTCGCGCTCCCACTACAGCTCCTCCATTGCAGACAAAAAGGCGTCGGTCTCGGCGGGCGTGCCGGCGGTGACCCGCAGCCAGCCGGGCAGGCCGACGTCGCGGACCAGCACCCCGGCGTCGAGCAGGGTGCGCCAGGCGGTGGTCTGGTCGACGGCTCCGGGTCGGGGCGCGGCGTCAGACGCGCCGAGCCGGAGTTGTCGCTCGCCGCCGACCTCGAAGAGCACGAAGTTGGCGTCGCTGTCGGCCACCCGGTGCCCGCGGGCGCGCAGCTCGGCGACGATCCGGTCCCGCTGCCGCATGATCGTGGCGACCGTGCCGAGCAGGGCGTCGCGGTGGGCCAGCGCCGCGCGGGCGGCGGCCTGGGTGAGCGCGGAGAGGTGGTACGGCAGGCGGACCAGCTGCACCGCCTGCACGACGGCGGGGTCGGCGGCCAGGTAGCCGAGCCGGCCGCCGGCGAAGCCGAACGCCTTGCTCATGGTGCGGGTGACCACCAGCCGGGGATGCCCGGGCAGCACGGCGAGCGCGCTGACCGTGCCGGGCCGGGCGAACTCCGCGTACGCCTCGTCCACGATCACCATGCCGGGCGCCTCGGCCAGCACGGCGGCGACCATGGCCGGGTCGAGCGCGGTGCCGGTCGGGTTGTTCGGCGAGCAGAGGAAGACGACGTCGGGCCGGTGCGCCCGGACCT
Organism: Micromonospora sp. I033; assembly: GCF_053890995.1. NCBI lineage: Bacteria > Bacillati > Actinomycetota > Actinomycetes > Micromonosporales > Micromonosporaceae > Micromonospora > Micromonospora sp. I033. The sequence continues at coordinate 45,366 of NZ_JBSSLX010000007.1, forward strand.
GGGCGACCGCGTCGGCGGCGGCCAGCCCGAAGTCCGCGTCGCGGGCGGCCGGGATCCAGCCGGTGCCGGTGCCGAGCGCCAGCAGCGGGTGCATGGAGTACGCCGGGGTGAACCCGAGCGCCGTGCGCCCCGGGCCGCCGAACGCCTGGAGCAGCTGCTGCTGGATCTCGTTGGAACCGTTGGCCGCCCACACCTGGTCGGCGGTGAGCCCGTGGCCGAGGTATTCCGCGAGGTCGGCGCGGAGCGCCACGGCGTCCCGGTCGGGGTAGCGGTTGAGGTCCCGCAGCTCGGCCGCGACGGCCTTGCCGATCGCCTCCACCACCGGCTCGGGCACCGGGTAGGAGTTCTCGTTGGTGTTCAGCCGCACCGGCACGTCGAGCTGCGGCGCCCCGTACGGGCTGAGGCCCCGCAGGTCGTCGCGGATCGGCAGGTCGTCGAGGGTGGTCACGGCCGCTCCCCCGGGAAGCGCGCGCTGACCGCCTGGCCGTGCGCCGGCAGGTCCTCGACGCCGGCCAGGGTGACCACGTGGGGGGCCACCTCGCGCAGCGCGTCCCGCGTGTATTCGACGAGGTGGACGCCGCGCAGGAAGGACTGCACGGACAGGCCCGAGGAGTGCCGGGCGCAGCCGCCGGTGGGCAGCACGTGGTTGGAGCCGGCGCAGTAGTCACCGAGCGACACCGGCGACCAGGCGCCGACGAAGATCGCCCCGGCGTTGCGCACCCGCAGCGCCCACTCGCGGGCGTCGACGGTCTGGATCTCCAGGTGCTCGGCCGCGTACGCGTCGACCACCCGCAGCCCGGCCTCGAGGTCGTCGACGAGGACCACCCCGCTCTGCTCGCCGCGCAGCGCGGTGCCGATCCGCTCGGCGTGCTTGGCGGCCGGCACCTGCCGGGCCAGCTCGGCGTCGACCGCGTCGGCGAGCGCCGGCGACGGGGTGACCAGCACGCTGGCCGCGAGCGGGTCGTGCTCGGCCTGGCTGATCAGGTCGGCGGCGACGTGCGCCGGGTCGGCGGTGTCGTCGGCCAGGATGGCGATCTCGGTGGGACCGGCCTCGGCGTCGATGCCGACCACGCCGCGCAGCAGCCGCTTCGCGGCGGTGACCCAGATGTTGCCCGGGCCGGTGATCATGTCGACCGGGTCGCAGCGCTCGGCGCCCTCCGGGTCGACGGTCGCGCCGTACGCCAGCATGGCCACCGCCTGGGCCCCGCCGACGGCGTAGACCTCGTCGACGCCGAGCAGCGCGCAGGCGGCGAGGACCCGCTGGTCGGGCAGGCCGCCGTTGTCCTTCTGCGGCGGGCTGGTCACCACCAGCGAGCGGACCCCCGCCGCCTGGGCGGGGACCACGTTCATCACCACGGTCGACGGATACATGGCCAGGCCGCCGGGGACGTAGAGCCCGACCCGGTCGACCGGCACCCAGCGCTCGGTCACCGTGCCGCCCGGCACCACCTGGGTGGTGTGGTCGGCGCGGCGCTGGTCGGCGTGCACCTTGCGGGCCCGGGTGATCGACTCCAGCAGCGCGGCGCGGACCTGCGGGTCGAGGGTGTCCTCGGCGGCGCGGATCACCTCGACCGGCACCCGCAGGCGCTCCGGGGAGACGCCGTCGAACCGTTCGCTCGCCTCGCGGATCGCCGGGTACCCATGCTCCCGGACCGCCTCCACGAGCGGGCGGATCCGCTCGACGGCCACGGAGACGTCGAGCTGGGCACGGGGCAGCAGGCGGCGCGGGTCACGGGACCCGCCGCGCAGGTCGATCCGGTTCAACACCCCTGAGAGTCTAGGCGGCCGGCCCGCGCGCCGACCGGAGCCGCCCGTACGCCGGGACGGTGAGCCGGGACACGCCGCCGGGACGCGATCGGGATACCCTCGATCACGTGACCGCACGGCTGCCGGTTTTTCCGCTCGGGACGGTCCTCTTCCCGGGGCTGGTCCTCCCGCTGCACATCTTCGAGGAGCGTTACCGGGCCCTGGTGCGCCACCTGGTCGGGCTGCCCGAGGGCGCGCCGCGCGAGTTCGGCGTGGTGGCGATCCAGGCCGGCTGGGAGGTCGCGCCGGCCGGGCCGCCGGGCCGGTCCGGTCCCGCCGGCACCGGCGAGGTCACCCTGCACGAGGTGGGCTGCACCGCCGAGCTGCGGCAGGTCACCGAGCTGGCCGACGGCGGGTTCGACATCGTCACCGTGGGGCGCCGGCGGTTCCGCATCGCCGAGGTCGACGACGCGGCCGCGCCCTACCTGACCGCCGAGGTGGAGTGGCTGCCCGAGCCGGCCGGCACCGACGAGGTGACCGGCCTGCTGGCCGCCCGGGTCATCTCGGTCTTCCGGCAATATCTGGGCCTGGTCCGGCCCGACCCGCAGGAGATCTCCGAGCAGCTGCCGGAGGATCCGACGGTGCTGTCACACCTGGTCGCCGCGACCGCGGCGCTGACCGTCGACGACCGGCAACGGCTGCTCGCCATCGACGACACCGCCGGCCGGCTCCGGGCCGAGCTGCGCCTGCTCAACCGGGAGGCCGCCCTGCTGCGCGAGGTCCGGGCGGTCCCGGTGCCGCTCAGCGAGCTGGCTGGTCCCCCGGCTCCGAACTGATCCCCGGCCCGCCCGGCGCCCAGCCGCCGTCCCACTCCGGCTCCGGGCGCAGCGACGGCCACCGCGACCAGCCGGCCAGCAGGGTGTACGTCACGGCCGCGCCGAACGCCGCGAGCAGCAGGGTGCCGTGCGGCACGGGCAGCGGCCCGTACCAGTCGATGCCGCCGGCGCGCAGGTCGGCGGGCTTGGTGAAGTCGGTCCCGGGCGGCGCGGTGTCCAGCAGCCGCTGGTAGGTGCCGAGCCCGATCCGGCGGCCGACCTGCCAGGCCACCACCGCCGCGCCGAGCCCGCCGACCGTACCGGCGAGCAGGCCGACCGGGCCGCGCCGGCGGCGCAGCACCACCCAGAGGGTGATCGCGGCGAGCACCCCGAAGCAGAGCCCGAGCAGGCTGAACCAGCCGTCCGCGGCGATCGGCTGCTCCGGTTGCGGCGTCGCGTAGACGGCGCCCTCGGCGGTCATCTGCACGGGCGTGCCGGGGGCCACCAACGCCCAGAGCAGACCCAGGGGCGCGCCGAGCAGGGTCAGCAGCAGCGCCCCGCCGAGGGTGGTCACGGCCGCCCGCCCGCCGGCCCGCCGGGTGGCGGGCGGCACACCGGGCACTTCCCCGGCGATGCCGGGATAGCCGGCCAGCGGGTCCGCGCCGGGCGCGGTGACCGGGGTGCCGGCGGGCACCGGCAGGCCGCCGGGCCAGCCGGGCGCCTCCCCCGCGCCGGGCGACCGGTCGGGCGCCCGCCCCTCGCCCGGGGACCGGTCGGGCGCGGCGGAGTCGGTCGGCCGGTCGGGGCGCGGCGGGGTCTCCGCACCGGACGGGCGGCCGGTGCCGCTCTCCGCTCCGGCGGGCGGGCGGCCGGCGGCGCCGGGCGCGCCGGAGCCGTCGACGGCCCGCTCGGGATCAGGGGTGTCCGAACTCACCCGGTGATCCTCTCAGGCGACGGGGCGGCGCGGGGCGGCGGTGGCGGTCAGCGGGCGAACGGTTCCAGCATCACCGCGGCGGCCTTGAGCCAGCCCTGCCGGGTCTCCGCCTGGAGCTGGTGGTACTCGATCGAGGAGCCGGTCTCCAGCGCGGGGTCGTAGGGCACCACGGCGACCGCCCGGGTCCGGGTGGCGAAGTGGCGCTCCAGGTCGTCCTGGAGCGCCGTGCGGCCGGGGGTGGGGCAGGAGATCAGGGTGACCGCGTTGTCGGCCAGCTCGCCCATGCCCTCCTCGTGCAGCAGGTCGAGCATCCAGTCCGCGCTGAACGCGGCGTCCTCGCGCGGCACGGTGGTCACCACGAGCTGGTCGGCGGCCTGCATGACGGTGCGCCAGTTGGGGCTCTCCACGTTGTTGCCGGTGTCCACACAGACCACGTCGTGGGTGCGGCGCAGCAGCTCCAGCACCCGCTTGACGGTGAACTGGTCCAGCCGCTGGGCGAAGCGCGGGCTCTCCTCGCCGGCCAACACGTCGTACGAGCCGTCGGAGGCGTGCCGCAGGTAGTCGTCGAGGTGCTCCAGCAGGGTGGCGCCCTCCAGGATCTCGATCTGAGCGAGGTCGTGGATCAGGTGCCGGATGGTGCGGGCGTGCCGGGCGCTGCCGGCACGCAGGCCGAGGGTGCCCCGCAGCTCGTTGTCGTCCCAGGCGAGCACCCCGCGCCCCCGCACGCTGCCCACGGTGGCCGCGGCCAGCACGGTGGCCGTGGTCTTGTGCACCCCGCCCTTCGGGTTGGCGAACGCCAGCACCCGGGGCCCGCCCAGCTCGCGGCGGAGCACCCCGGCGGCCCGCTCCACCTCGGTCTCCGGCTCCGGGGCCCGCCACTCCACCCGGGCCGCCTCGATCCGGGCCGGGTAGCCCTCGACCGGCGCCGGATGGGCCGGGGCCGGCTCCGGGGCCGGAAGGGCTTCCGGCCGGTAGCGGCCGCGGTCCAGCAGCGCGTAGCGGGACTCCACCGGCGGCGGGTCGGGCTGGTAGCCGCCGTCGAGCAGGGCGTACCGGGACTCGACCGCGGCGGTGCCCCGGCCGCGCACCTCGGGCTCGGGGTAGCCCGGCTCCGGCTGGTGCACCGGCTCGGCCCGCCACGAACGCTCGGCGCGCGGCTCCGGCTCGGCCCGCCACGAAGGCTCGGCGTGCGGCTCCGGCTCGGCCCGCCACGAAGGCTCGGCGTGCGGCTCCGGCTCGGCCCGCCAGGACGGCTCGCCACGCGGCTCCGGCTCGGACCGGTAGGCGGGCTCCGCGCGGTACGCCGGCTCGGCGCCGTAGCGCGGATCGACGCGGTAGGCGGGCTCCACCCGGTAGGTCGCCTCGACGCGGTAGGCCGGCTCGGCGCCGAACGACCCGTCGGCGGGGCGGGCGACGGCCTGCGCCCGACCCGTCCAGCCGGTGGCCGAGGCGCGCCGGGGCAGCGGTTCCGGGGGCGGCGGCGGGCTCTCCTCGGCGCGATGGTCGGCGTCGGGGTGCTCCGCGCCGCGACCGCCGAGCCGGGCCCGGTCGAGCAGCGCCCGCCACCGTGGTGCCGGCTCAGCCTGCCGACCCCAACCGGTCTCGCTGCCGTCCAAGGCCTCGCCCCTCCCCCAGCCCATCGATCTCCGCCTGACAGGCTACGAACGAAACCCTATTCGGACCACACCCCGGTTCGCACATCCCCCGGTGGGCCTCCTCACCGCCCGGCCGGGCCCGACGTCGCCCACCTGCACGTCTCAGGAGGTGGGAGCCGGATTGGGCGGTCCCGGGTCGGTGGCGGGCCGGCCGGCGGCCGGTGAAGATCCGGTCACCGTCGGTGCGGCTTCCGACGAATCGCCCATACCGGCGGTCGGCGCGAGTCCGGTGTCGGCCGGCGGCCGGGCCACGTCCCGCTGCTCCGGCAGCGGCGGGGTGAACACCGCACGGTCCAACCGGGTCACCTCCGGTGCGGGGTCGACCGCGCGGACGCCGGGGCGGGCGGCCAGCGCCCGCAGGGCGTCCGGGGCGTCCCGCACCACGGCGGCGTAGACGCAGGCGCAGGCCGCCCGGTAGCTGGCCGCCTCCCGCGCCGCCAGGGCGGCCCCGGTGTCGTACACCCGACGCAGCCCGGGATCGGCGGTGGCCGCGGGGGCGGCGGAGCGGGCCCGGTAGTCGGCGGCCTCCCGGTCCTTGCGCACGGCCACCTCGGCCATGCCGGCGACCACGTCGTCGGGGAGGCGCAGCGCGGCGATCCGGACGATCTCGGTCTGCCGCCCGGGCACCGGCACCCGGGCCACCACCGCCGAGACCGGGGCGCCGCCCAGCGCGGTGGCCACCTGCGCCGGCGTCAGGTACGCGTCGAACGAGACCAGGGCGTACGCGCCGGGGGCGTCCGATCGGGCGAGTTCGGCGGCGGTGGCACCCAGGTAGGCCGGGATGGCGTCGCCGTCGGCCACCCCGACCCGGGTGACCTCGCCGACGGTCCGGTCACCCACCGGCTCGTCCCGCCGCTGCGCGACGGCGACCACCAGCACCACCAGCGCGCAGGCCAGGGCGAGCCAGGTGAGCGCGCCGGAGCGCGGCCGGCGCGGGGGCTCGGTGTCGGTGCTCATCGGCGGGTCAGTCGCGGAGGATCTCCAGCGCCCGGGCCAGGTCGTCCGGGTAGTCGCTGACGAAGGTGACCTCGTCGCCGGTGCGCGGGTGCAGGAAGCTCAGCGAGCGGGCGTGCAGCCACTGCCGGCTCAGCCCGAGCCGGGCGGACAGGGTCGGGTCGGCGCCGTAGGTCAGGTCACCCACGCAGGGGTGGCGCAGCGTGGAGAAGTGCACCCGGATCTGGTGGGTGCGCCCGGTCTCCAGCCGCACGTCGAGCAGGCTGGCCGAGGGGAACGCCTCGAGGGTGTCGTAGTGGGTGATGCTCGGCTTGCCGCCGGAGACCACGGCCCAGCGGTAGTCGTGGTGCGGGTGCCGGTCGATCGGCGCGTCGATGGTGCCGCGCAGCGGGTCCGGGTGGCCCTGCACCACCGCGTGGTAGCGCTTCTCCACCTCGCGGTACTTGAACGCCCGCTTCAACGCGGTGTACGCCTGCTCGCTCTTGGCCACCACCATGATCCCGGTGGTGCCCACGTCGAGCCGGTGCACCACGCCCTGGCGCTCGGCGGCGCCGCTGGTGGAGATCCGGTGGCCGATCCCGGCCAGCCCGCCGATCACGGTCGGGCCGGTCCAGCCGGGGCTGGGGTGGGCGGCCACCCCGACCGGCTTGTCCACCACCACGATGTCGTCGTCGGCGTAGACCACGGTGAGGCCGGGCACGGCCTGCGGCACCACGGTCGGCGGGGCGGCCGGCGCGGGCAGCGTGACCTCCAGCCAGGAGCCCGCCTTGACCTTGTGCGAGTTCGGCCGGACCGCGCCGTCGACCAGCGCGTCCCCGGCGTCGACCAGCGCCGCCGCGGCCGTCCGGGACAGCCCGAAGAGCCGCGAGACGGCCTGGTCCAGGCGCATGCCGTCGAGCCCGTCCGGTACGGGCAGGGACCGGTGGTCGCCGCCGGCGGCGAAGGCGGAGGTCACGCGCTCTCCCGCTGCTCGGCGGGGGTCTCGTCGCCGGACCGCTCGGCGGTGACCCGGGAGCCGTCCCGCTGCCGGCCGGTCAGCTCCAGGAACACCGCCAGCAGCACGCCGCAGACCAGCGAGCTGTCGGCCAGGTTGAACACCGGCCAGACCTGCCCGTACGGGTCGAAGAGGCTGACCATGTCGACCACGTGGCCGACGAAGTGCCCCGGGGCCCGGAAGATCCGGTCCGTGAGGTTGCCCAGCGCGCCGCCCAGCACCAGCCCGAGCGACACGGCCCAGGGCACCGACCGCAGCCGCAGCGCCATCCAGGCGATCCAGGCGATCACGCCGATGGTGATCAGTGGGAAGACCCAGGTGTGGTCCGAGCCGATGCTCCACGCCGCGCCGCTGTTGCGGGTCAGGCTGAGATAGACGGCGCCGCCCAGCAGCGACACCGGCCCCCGCCCGGTGAGCTCCGAGAGCGCGAGCTGTTTGGTGACCAGGTCGGCGACGAGCGAGGCCAGGGCCACGCCGAGCAGCAGGCCGGTCGCCTTGCGGCGGGGCGTGCCGGTGCCCGACTCGGCGGTGCCGGACCCGGCGGGCGGTGCTGCGGTCATCTGCTCCCCATCGACGCTCGCGACGGTGGCGGTCACCGTCTGCCGTTCGGCCGCCGGGGAACGGACGTCAGCGCCGCTCCTCCAGCTGCTTGCAGCTCACGCAGAGGGTCGCCGACGGGAAGGCGGCGAGCCGCTCCACCGGGATCGGGTTGCCGCACTTCTCACACCAGCCGTAGCCACCCTCGTCGAGGCGCTCCAGCGCGCGCTCGACCTGCGTGATCCGCTCCTTGATGCTGTTGGCGAGGGAGATCTCCTGCTCGCGCTCGAACGTCTTGGTGCCGGTGTCGGCCTGGTCGTCCCCGGCCGAGTCGGTCAGCCGGTCGCGCTGCAGCTCGGTGATCTCGCTCAGCGTCTGATCGTACTCGGCGCTGAGCTCGTCCCGCCGTGCCGCCAGGGCGGCCCGGATCTTCTCGGTCTCCGCCGCGCTGCGGGTGGCCTTCGCCACCGGCTTGCGGCCGGCGGTCCTGGTATCGGCTGGCTTCGCCATCGTCAGCTCCCTCAGCCGCGTGCCGCGGCGGTCAGCGTGCCTGGGCGGGGACGGCCGGCATCGGCGTCCCCCCATGTACAGAACGGGCGCGCGGCGACGAGGCCGCGCACTCCGGAGGGTGGCAAGAATACGGAACGTACAGGCGTCCGACAACGTGCCGCACCGTCGCACCGCGATTCAGCCCCGAACAGCCACCAATTGGGGCAAAAGGAACGCTAGCAGATCAGCCGGTCCGGTCCTCGCCGTACTCGCCAAACCACCGGGCCAGCCGACCCCGCCGGCTCACCGCCCGCAGCCGCCGCTCGGCCTCGTCCCGCACCTCTGCGGTGGCCACGATGAGCAGGCTGTCCCCCACCTTCAGCCGGGTGTCCGCGCCGGGCACGAAGCCCACCCCGTCGCGCAGCACCAGGGTCACCGAGGCGCCCACCGGCAGCCGCAGCTCGTCCACGTGCACCCCGCCCAGCCGGGAGCCCGGCGGCACCTCCAGCTGGAGCAGGTCGGCCCGCATCCGTTCCAGCGGGGCCGTCTCCAGCAGGATCTCCGCCGCCTCGGCCGGCGCGGTCACCCCGAGCCGGCGCGCCGCCGGCGCCAGCGTCCCGGCCTGGAGCAGCGTGAAGATCACCACCAGCACGAAGACCGCGTCGAAGAGCCGGTCGGCGCCCGGTACCCGCAGCGAGAGCGGGATGGTGGCCAGCACGATCGGCACCGCCCCGCGCAGCCCGGCCCAGGAGAGGAAGAGCTGCTCGGGCAGCCGGAGCCGGAACGGCAGCGCGGAGACCGCCACCGACAGCGGCCGGGCGAGCAGCAGCAGGGCCAGCCCGGTGACCACCGCCGGCAGCACCGCCGCGTCCAGCCGGCTCGGCGACACCAGCAGGCCGAGCAGCACGAACAGGCCGATCTGGGCCAGCCAGGCCAGCCCGTCGGCGAAGCCCAGGATGGCCTGCCGGTGCGGCAGCCGGGCGTTGCCGAGCAGCACGCCGGCCACGTAGACGGCGAGGAAGCCCGAGGCGTGCAGCACCGAGCCGGCCGCGTACGCCAGCACGGTGAAGCCGACCACGGCGATCGGGTAGAGGCCGGCGGACGGCAGCGCGGCGCGGCGCAGCGCGTACCGGCCGGCGATCCCGGCGGCCACCCCGACCGCCGCGCCGGCGCCCAGCTCGTAGCCGACCAGGAACACCTCGTACCACCACGGGTGGGCCGCCTCCACCCCGGCCCGGGACAGCAGCAGCACCAGGATGACGACCGGGGCGTCGTTCATCCCGGACTCGGCCTCCAGGGTGGCCACCAGGCGGGGCGGCAGGCGCAGCCGGCGCAGGGTGGCGAAGACGGCCGCCGCGTCGGTGGACGAGAGCACCGCGCCGTAGAGCAGCGCCAGCCGCCAGTCCAGGCCGAGCAGCAGGTGCACCACCACGCCGACGACCAGGATGCTGACCGCCACGCCGACCGTGGAGAGCACGGCGGCCAGGCCGAGCACCGGCCGCAGGGTGCTCCACCGGGCGCTCAGCCCGCCCTCCGCGATGATCACGATGAGCGCGCAGAAGCCGAGCACCCGGGTCAGCTCGACGTCGTCGAACCGGATGCCCAGGCCGGCCTCGCCGATGGCCACCCCGAGCGCCAGGTAGACCAGGAGGCTCGGCACGCCGAGCCGGGTGGAGAACCGCACGGCGCCCACGGCGACCAGCAGGACGGCGGCGCCGACCAGCAGCGCGACATCGAGCCCCGGCGTCATCCGTGGCCGGCCCGGAGGGTCCTCACCCGGCCGATCCGTCGCGCAGCCGCCGGAGCACCTCGGCGAGCCCGGGGGCGGGGTGCTCGACCAGGAAGAGCTTGTCCCGGCTGGCCGCGCCGGCCCGCAGGGCGACCGCCGCCGGCCGGACGCCGAGCGCGTCGGCCAGGGCCCGGCGGGCCGCCTCGGTGGCCCGGCCGTCGACCGCGGGCGCGTTCACCGCGATGACCAGAGCCGGCCCGTGCGGCCCGTCGAACCGGCCGCCGACCCGGGCCCGCGAGGCTCCGGGCTTCACCCTTACGGCGACGGTGAGCGTGTCGTCCATGGTCACCATGATCAGTGCGGCCGGGCCTCGGCGAGCAGGGTGGTCGCCGGCGCGCAGCCGGCGCACGAGGTGAAGCCCAGCCCGACCGCCTCGGCGACCGGCAGCGGCTCGTCGGCCCGGCCCACCAGGTGCGGGCAGCCGGGCAGGTGGAAGCGGGGATGGCCGTCGACCACCCGGACCTCGCCGTCGAGCCGGGCCAGCCGGGCGACCTCCCCGGCGGAGAGGAACTCGGCCGGCGGGTCACCCTCGAACGGGCCGTCCGGCGCGGGCGAGGTGGGCGCCGGGGCGTCCGACGCCGTCTCGGCCCGGGACGGGCCCCGCGGGGCGGGTGGCGAGTAGGGCTCGGCCGGTGCGTCGAACGGATCGACCGTGGCGGGCGGCGAGTAGGGCTCGGCCGGCGGGTCGAACGCATCGACCGTGGCGGCCGGCGCGTCGACGGTGCGGGCCGGCGCGTCGAACGGGTCGGCGCCCGGTGGCTCGGGTGGTTGCCGCCACCCGGGTCCACCGGCGCCGACCGTCGACGGAACGTGCGGGACCGGACCCTGCGGCTCGTCGGAGGACGGGCCGGCCGGTGCGGTCCGGCGGCGTGGCCCGGCCTCCCGGCCCGCCGTGGCCCGGGCCGCGGCCGCCTGGCGGGCGCCCGCGACGAGGGCTACGGCGGCCAGCAGGCTGGCCGCGATCGAGGTGATCAGCAGCGGGCTGGACCCGCCGGCCAGCCCGGCCACCAGGAGCACGACCGCGACGAGGATGAGCAGGATGCTGACGGCTATCACGGCTCACCCCCGGCCGCGTCGTGTCGGTCTGCGCGGTCGGTGGCCGCCCCGGGGACGGCCACCGACGGCGGGATCAGCGGCCGGACTCGAGGGAGCCCGCGCGGCCGCCGCCGTAGGAGCCGGCGAGGCCGGCGGTGGCGAGGCCGTTGCTGCCGCCGGTGGCACGGGTGCCCTCGGAGCGGGTCATCTCGGCCTCCAGGCCCTGGCCGCGACCGTCGAGGTCACGCAGCTGGCTCTCCAGGTACGCCTTGAGGCGGGTGCGGTACTCGCGCTCGAACTGCTTGAGCTCCTCGATGTGCTTCTGCAGCGCGGTGCGCTTGGCGTCCAGGCCGCCCATGGCCTCCTGGTGCCGCTGGCGGGCGTCCCGCTCCAGGGCGTCGGCCTTGGCGCGGGCCTCGCGGGTGACCTCCTCGGCCTTGGAACGGGCCTCGGAGAGCAGCTGGTCGGCCTCGCGCCGCGCGTCGGACACGTGGTCGTCGGCGGTGCGCTGGGCCATCATGAGCACCCGCAGCGCCTGCTGCTCGCCGTCCGCGGCGGCGGCCGGGCCACCCTGCGCGCGGACCTGCTCCAGCTCGGCCTGCATCGCCCGGGCCGCCTGCTCGGCGGCCGCCTTGTCGCGCTGCACCCGGTCGAGCTGGGCCTTGACGTCGTTGAGCTCCGCCGCGAGGCGGGCGTCGCCGCCGGGGCCGGCGGGAGCGCCACCCCGACCGCCGCGCTCCACCTGGGCGCGCAGCTCGTTGTTCTCCTCGATCAGACGGGCCAGCTCGCGCTCGACCTCGTCCAGGAAGGCGTCGACCTCCTCCTCGTCATACCCCCGCTTGCCGATCGGCGGCTTTTTGAAGGCGACGTTGTGGACGTCGGCCGGGGTCAGCGGCATCGAAACTCCTCGGGTCAGTTGCGGCCGCGAAAGCGCTCTGGTCAGGCGAAGGCCAGGATCAGGCGCCTAAACACGAACTCCATCAGCACGAACAGGATAACCAGGAGCACAAGGGAGGCCAGGTCGATGCTCACGGTACCAATTCGCAGTGGTGGGATCACACGCCTCAACGCGCGCAGGGGCGGATCAGTGACGCTCCACACGACTTCCAGTCCCGCCGATGCTCCGCGGCCCGGTTGCCAGCGGCGACCATAGGCCAGAACGGCGCCGAGGACAAATCGGGCCAACAGCACAAGCAGGAAGAAATACAGGAGCAGATAGAGCACCTGGAACAGGATCGACAACACGGCAGGCGACGTCCCTCGGTCGTGCGGGCTAGCTCAGGCTGAAAAAGCCGCCCTCAGCGATCTTGGCCTTGTCCTCCGCGGTGACCTGGACGTTGGCCGGTGAGAGCAGGAACACCCGGTTGGTCACGCGCTCGATCGTACCGCGCAGGCCGAACGCGAGCCCGGCGGCGAAGTCGACCAGCCGGCGGGCGTCCGCCTCGTCCATCTCGGTGAGGTTGATGATCACCGGCACCCCGTCGCGGAAGTGCTCACCGATGGTGCGCGCCTCCCGGTAGGTGGTCGGGTGCAGGGTGGTGATCTGGTAGCGCTGCTCGTCCTCGGGCACGACCACCCGCTCGCGCGGCTGGGCCTGCGGCGCCAGGGCGAGGTTGTCGCGGGTGTGGTAGGTCAGCGCACCGGAGGTCTCCCCCGCGCCGGAGCGGGTGATCGACCGGACGCTGGACCGCTCGGTCCGCTCCGGCCGCTCCACCTCGTCGCGGTCGGTGTCGACGGCGCGGCTCGACGCGCGCTCGGTCAGCCGGCCGCGGTCGCCGACCCGGCCCCGGCTCGCCGGCGGCTCCTCGGACTCGTCGTCCTCGTCGTCGGCGAACTCCTCCGAGTAGCGGCTCGACCGGTAGCGCGACTCGCGGTAGCCACCCTTGTCGTAGCCACCGTCCTCGTACGCCCGCTCATCGTCCTCCTCGACGAGACCGAGCCAGACCCCCGCCTTGCGCAGTGCACCCATCCCCGCGCCCTTCCGTCCGCCGTGCGGCACGCGCCCCCGTTGCCGTGTCGCTTGATCACGAGTGGACAACGATGCCCACCGGACCGGATCGGCAATCCCCCGGCGAGCGAATTCGCGGTCCGCCCGCCACGGCCCCCGGCTACGGGAACGCCGTTCCTAACAACACTGATGTAATTTGCTTCTTTCGCGGTCAGGCTACCGCAGCGTGGTGCGCATTCCGAGCAACGCGCTGCCGACGCGGACATGTGTCGCGCCATACCTGATCGCGATTTCCAGATCGCCGCTCATTCCCGCGGAGAGCACCGTCGCACCGGGATGGTCGGCGCGGAATCGCGCCACCACCTCGGCCAGCCGGGCGAACGCCCGCTCCGGCTCCCAGCCCAGCGGAGCCACCGCCATCAGGCCGGCGAGCCGCAGGGCGCCGGCCCCGGCCACCGCCGCGGCCACCGGACCGAGCCCCCGGTCGGGGTCGGCCGCGTCCGGCAGCGCTCCGCCGCGGGCCGGGTCGCCGTCGATGCTCACCTGCACCAGCACGTCCAGCGGCCGGTCGCGGGCGGCCGCGGCGGCGTCCAGCGCGGCCGCCAGGCGCGCGCTGTCGACCGACTGGACCACGTCGGCGTAGCGGACCACCGAGCGGGCCTTGTTCCGCTGCAACTGCCCGATGAAGTGCCAGCGCGGTGTGGCCCCGGCGGCGGCCGCCTCGGCGGCCTTCGGGGCCGCCTCCTGGTCGCGGTTCTCCCCCACGTCGGTCACGCCGAGCCCGGCCAGCGCGACCACGTCCGCGGCCGGGTACGTCTTGGTCACCGCGACCAGGGTGACCTCGCCCCGGTCCCGGCCGGCCGCCGCACAGGCGTCGGCGATGCGGGCCCGGACCCGGGCGAGGCCGGCCGCGAGCTCGGCGCGACGGTCGGGTCGCACCGTGGTGGGTGAGTCGGTCATCGGCGCGGCTCAGGACCCGTTCTTCAGGAAGTCCGGCACGTCGACGTCGTCGAAGAGCACCCGGCGCGGCGACTGCTGCGGCGCCGGCACGGTGGGCGGCGGCGCGACCGGAGGATTCGCCGGCGCGGGCTGGTTCTGGTTGCTCTTGCGGGGCGCGTCCGCCGCCTTGTACGCCGGCATGCCACCGTCGAAGCCCGCCGCGATCACGGTCACCCGCACCTCGTCGCCGAGGGCGTCGTCGATGACCGCACCGAAGATGATGTTGGCCTCCGGGTGGGCCGCGTCGGTGACCAGCTGCGCCGCGTCGTTGATCTCGAACAGGCCCAGGTCGGAGCCACCGGCGATGGAGAGCAGCACGCCGCGCGCGCCGTCCATGCTCTGCTCCAGCAGAGGGCTGGAGATGGCCGCCTCGGCCGCCTCCACGGCGCGGTTCTCGCCGCGGGCGCTGCCGATGCCCATGAGCGCGCTGCCCGCGCCGCTCATCACGCTCTTCACGTCGGCGAAGTCCAGGTTGATCAGACCCGGCGTGGTGATCAGGTCGGTGATGCCCTGGACACCGGAGAGGAGCACCTGGTCCGCGGTGCGGAAGGCGTCCATCATGGAGATGTTCCGGTCCCCGAGCGCGAGCAGCCGGTCGTTCGGGATCACGATGAGCGTGTCGCACTGGTTGCGCAGCTCCTCGATGCCGGCCTCGGCCTGCACCTGGCGGCGCTTGCCCTCGAAGGAGAACGGCCGGGTGACCACGCCGATGGTGAGCGCGCCGAGCTTGCGGGCGATGTTGGCCACCACCGGCGCGCCGCCGGTGCCGGTGCCGCCGCCCTCGCCGCAGGTCACGAAGACCATGTCGGCGCCCTTGAGCACCTCCTCGATCTCGTCGCGGTGGTCCTCGGCGGCGTTCTTGCCCACGTCCGGATTGGCGCCGGCGCCCAGCCCGCGGGTCAGCTCCCGGCCGACGTCGAGCTTCACGTCGGCGTCGCTCATCAGCAACGCCTGCGCGTCGGTGTTGATCGCGATGAACTCGACGCCCTTGAGCCCAACCTCGATCATCCGGTTGACGGCGTTCACGCCACCGCCCCCGATGCCGACGACCTTGATGACCGCCAGGTAGTTGTGCGGAGGTGTCATCTCCGGTCCTTTCCCTTCGAGATTGGCATGGGCCGACCCCACACGGCTTGGCCAGACCAGCGGCGGAGCATTTCCCAGCTGTTCCGACGGCTGAAACCCTCACCCTCTACTAGAGGCTTAGAGCTATGTCAACCACTGATCCTTCGGGGCAACGTATGCGCCGCCGCGCGCTGAGCCAAGGACCTTTCCGGCGTGTCGCCCGGGGAGCGGGCCGGCTCACGCGGGCCGGCCGGCGGATCACTGGAAGGTGACCACGTCCGGGGCGCTGACGTCGATCGTGGTGGCCTTCCGGCCGAGCAGGGCGGTGGCCACCTTGGACTTGTCCGGGCTGCGGGTCGCGTCCCCCCAGACCACCTTCCGGTCCGCGCGCAGCAGCAGGGTGATCCGGGCCAGCCCGGCCACGTCCACCGCGACCAGCTCGGCGCGCAGCTTCGGGCTGAGCGCGGCGAGCACGTCCAGCCCGGCGCGGGTGCCCGGGTCGTCGGGGGCCGGCCGGCCGACCCGGATGACCGGCAGGCCCGCGGGGGCCCGGTCCAGGTCCTGGAAGACCACGCCGGCGCGGTCGATCACGGCCCAGCGGTCGCCCTGCGGCACCGCGGCCACCGGATTCCGCTCGACCACCCGGATCACCAGGGCGCCCGGCCAGTCCCGCTCCACGGTGGCCCGTTCCACCGGGGCCAGCGTGCCGACCCGGCGGGCGGTGGCGGCCAGGTCCACCCGGGCCAGCGGAGCCGCGTCGGGCACGGCCGCGGCGTCGCGCACCTCGACCGGGGTGACCAGGTTCGCGCCGACCACCCGGACCTCCCGCACGCCGAACAGGCCGGTGCCCAGCACGGTCCAGGCGACCAGGCCGACGATCGCCAGCACCGCGACGGTGACCGCCCAGGGCAGCGCCGCGCGCATCCGCCGCTGCCGGGCCCGGGCCATGAAGCGCCGGGTGGACGGGGGCACCGCGTCCGCGCCGGCCCGGACCAGCTGCCACCGCCGGGCCGGGTTGCGTCGGCCGGCCCCGCCGTCCTGGCCGGGGGTGCGGCCGCGGGCCGGGCCGGGGCTCATCCGGCCGTGGCCGCCGCGCCGTCCGGGTCGACGCCGGTGCCGATCGCCGCGGCGCCACCGGTCCGCGCCAGCAGGGCGTCGAGCAGCTGGTCGCCCATCAGCGAGATCGGCGGCGCGCCCATGGTCACCACCACGTCGCCCGGCCGGGCCCGGCGGGCCACCTCGGCCGGCACGTCGTCCCACGCCTCGACGAAGACCTTCCGCTCCGCGGGCAGCGGCACCACCGACAGCAGCGCGGCCGAGCCCTCGCCGGGCTGGCGCAGCTCGCCGGGGCCGAAGACCTCCAGCAGCACCAGCTCGTCGGCGATGCCGAGAGCGGCGGCGATCTCCGCCTGGAGGTCGCGGGTGCGGTAGAGGCGGTAGGGCTGGAAGACCACGATCAGCCGGCCCTCGCCGGCGACCTCGCGCAGCGTCTGGAGGGCCAGCGTCATGGAGGTCGGGTGGTAGGCGTACTCGTCGTAGACCAGCACACCGTCCGCGACGCCCTTGCGCTCGAAGCGCCGTCGCACGCCGGGGAACGCGCCGAGCGCGGCCTCCGCCGCCGGGACCGGCAGCTCCAGCAGGTACGCGGCGAGCACGGCGGAGGCGCTGTTCAACCCCATGTGCCGCCCCGGCACCGGGAGCCGGATCTCGCCCAGCGACCGGCCCTCGATTTCGGCCAGGTAGCGCACCCCCTGCGCGGAGGAGGCCATCCCGCTGAGCTTCAGGTCGGCGTCGGCGGACTCGCCGTAGGTCCAGACCCGGCGCCCCTCGGCCCGCAGCGTCTCGGCCAGCCGCCGGCCGCCCGGGTCGTCGGCGCAGGTGACGATGAAGCCCTCGGGGTCGGTGAGCCGGGCGAACTCGGCGAAGGTGGCCTCCAGGTTGGCCAGGTCGCCGTAGGTGTTGAGGTGGTCCGCCTCGATGTTCGTGATGATCGACACGTACGGGCGGTAGATGAGGAACGAGCGGTCGCTCTCGTCCGCCTCGACCACGAAGTACTCGCCGGTGCCGTGGTGCGCGCCGGAGCCGACCTCGGAGATCTCGCCGCCGATCACGAACGACGGGTCGGTGCCGGCCTGCTGGAGCACCATGGTGACCATCGAGGTGGTGGTGGTCTTGCCGTGCGTGCCGGCGACCGCCACGGTGCGGCGGCCCGTCATCGCGGCGGCCAGCGCCTCGGAGCGGTGCAGCACGCGCAGGCCGCGCCGGCGGGCCTCGACCATCTCCAGGTGGTCCTGCGGGATGGCGGAGGAGTAGACCACCGTGTCCACCCCGTCGAGGTTGGTCGCCTCGTGGCTCATGTGGATGGTGCCGCCGAGCGCCCGCAGGCCGGCGAGGGAGGGCCACTCCCGCAGCTCGCTGCCGGAGACCGGCAGGCCCCGGGTGAGGAAGAGCCGGGCCAGGCCGCTCATGCCGACGCCGCCCACCCCGATCAGGTGGATCCGGCCCAGGTCCTCCGCGGTCATCGTGCCGGCGGGGGTGAACTGCGCGGTGTTCATGGGACGTACCTTCCGGTCGCGGCGCCCGGCATCAGCGGGACACCGCCTCGTAGACGAAGTTCAACAGGGCCACGTCGCCGTCGCGCCGGCCGTACGCGGCCGCGGCGGCGCCCATCGCGGCGAGCCGGTGCGGGTCCCGGACCAGCGGGATCACGGTGCGCTCCACCCAGGCCGGGGTCACCTCGGCGTCGTCGACCAGCAGCCCGCCGCCGGCCTCCACCACCGGCAGGGCGTTGCGCTTCTGCTCCTGGTTGCTGTGCGGGTAGGGCACGTAGATGGTGGGCAGGCCGATGGCGGCCACCTCGGCGCAGGTCATCGCGCCGCCGCGGCCCAGCATGAGGTCGGCGGCCGCGTAGCCCAGCTCCATCTCGGACAGGTAGGGCAGGGTCACGTACGGCACCGGCAGGTCCGTGGGGACGGAGACCGGCTCGTTGCGGGCGCCGATCACGTGCAGCACCTGCACGCCGTTGCGGGCCAGCTCCTTGGCCGCCCCGGAGACCGCCAGGTTGATCGAGCGGGCGCCCTGGGAGCCGCCGGCCACGAAGAGCACCGGCAGGTCGGGGCGGAGTCCGAAGTGGGCGCGGGCGGCATTGCGCACGGCGACCCGGTCCAGCCCGGCGATGCCCCGGCGCAGCGGCACCCCGACCACCCGGGCGTCGCGCAGCGACTCGGCCTGCACCGGCTGGTGCGGGAAGCCGACGGCGACGTTCTTCGTGAACTTCATGCCGAGCCGGTTGGCCACACCCGGGGGCACGTTCACCTCGTGGATGACGATGGGCAGCTCGCGCCGCCACGCGGCCAGGTAGCCGGGGACCGAGACGTACCCGCCGAAGCCGATCACGACGTCGGCCCGCACCTCGTCGAGCACCTTGCCCGCGGCGCGGGCCGCCTTCCACATCCGGTCCGGGGTGCGCACCAGGCTCATGTTGACCGAGCGCGGCAGCTGGTAGGCCGGGATCTGGCGCAGGTCGTAGCCGGCCGGCGGGATCAGCTCGTTCTCCAGCCCCTTGGGTGTGCCGAGGCAGGTGATCCGGACGCTCGGGTCGTGTCGGCGCAGGCAGTCGGCGAAGGCGAGCAACGGGTAGATGTGCCCGCCCGTACCTCCTCCGCAGAGCACCACCGAACGCAGCGGACCCATCAGCGTCTCCTCTCGTTCGCCGTGCCGGCGCGTGCCCGGTCGGGCCGGGCGCCGCGGGCCGCGGCCTGGTCGTCCTGCCGCCGCGCGCGGGACCGGGGCACGGACCCTCGGTCCGCCGGTGGCGACGCCGGTCGGCGGCGTCGGCCGGGAAGCGGCGGCAACGGGGCCCACACTAGTCGGACCCACCGGGCCGGCGGACGGGCATGCAGGGCTCGGGCCGCGTCGGGCTCGGCCCGGGCGAAGGAGGCGAGCATCCCGACCGCCGCGAGGGTCACCACCAGGGCGCTGCCGCCGTCGGAGATGAACGGCAGGGGTACGCCGGTCAGCGGCAGCAGCCCGGTGACGCCGCCGACGTTGATGACGGCCTGGCCGACCAGCCAGGCGGTGACCCCGGCGGCGGCGAGCCGGCGGAACGGGTCCTCCACCCGGCGGGCGATCCGCAGCCCGCTGTACGCCAGCACGGCGAAGAGCGCCAGCACCACCGTGCAGCCGACCACCCCGAGTTCCTCGGCGATGATGGCGAAGATGAAGTCGTTGTGCGCCTCGGGCAGCCAGCCGAACTTGAAGCTGCTCTTGCCCAGCCCGACGCCGAACCAGCCGCCGTTCTCCACGGCGTAGCGGGCCTGGATGAGCTGGTAGCAGTTGGGCAGTTCCAGCTCGAAGCAGGTCTTCGGGTCGGGCGGATCGAGCCACATGGTGAGCCGGCCGAGCCGGTAGTTGTCGGCGTCCCGCGCCCCGGACCCGGCGCCGAGGGACGCGGCGGCGACCAGCAGCCCGATCCCCAGCAGGCCGATCGCGGAGAGGGTGGCGAAGACCCGCTTCCGCACCCCGGCCGCCCAGAGCATCCCGACCACCAGCGCGAGCAGGCAGAGCATGCTGCCCAGGTCGTTGTAGCCGACCAGCACGAAGAGCAGCCCGACCACCGGGAACAGCGGGGTGGCCAACTCCTTCCACCAGCCGAGCGCGGCGCCCTTGCGGGCCAGCACGTGCGCGCCCCACAGCACCAGCGCGAACTTGGCCACCTCGACCGGCTGCACCGAGATCGGGCCGAGGTAGAGCCAGAGCAGCTCGGCCCTGAGCGGGCCGAGCGACTCGACGCGGAACAGCGCCGCCAGCGCGACCAGCAGGTTGAGGACGAGCAGGAGCGCCACGGCCACCCCGAGGAAGGGCCGGGACACCGCCCGGAAGGTGCGGGCGGGCAGCCGCTGGCAGGCCCAGAAGGCGACGATGCCGATCACCGCGAAGATCGTCTGCTTGGCCAGGGACGCGGTGGCGTCCCCCTCCTCGGCGAAGTCCTTGACGCTGGTGGCGGAGAAGACCATGGTCAGGCCGATCAGCAGCAGCAGGCCGGCGCTGGAGAGCAGCAGGTAGTAGGAGGCCAGCGGCCGGGCCAGCAGGCCGCGCAGCGCGGCCAGCCCGCCGGCCGCGTCGAGCCCGAGCAGCGGCCCGGGCGGGTCG